>NZ_JRKB01000150.1:0-228 GCF_000800945.1 Plesiomonas sp. ZOR0011 | reverse complement strand
GGCTATAGCTCAGCTGGGAGAGCGCTTGCATGGCATGCAAGAGGTCAGCGGTTCGATCCCGCTTAGCTCCACCATCTGTCTTACGTATAGGATTCGCAGCATTATCGGTACCCATACCGATGATGTTAAGTTAAGCACTCTGATATAGCGATGGGGCTATAGCTCAGCTGGGAGAGCGCCTGCTTTGCACGCAGGAGGTCAGCGGTTCGATCCCGCTTAGCTCCACCA
>NZ_JRKB01000149.1:0-240 GCF_000800945.1 Plesiomonas sp. ZOR0011 | reverse complement strand
ATATCTTTTGGATATCAGCATTCTCAAACGAGTGCCCACACAGATTGTCTGATTAACTTTTTAAAGAGCGTTTCGCGGTAAGGTCACCCTTAACGACAGGACGCGGATTATTCCACTATCCTTAAGCAAAGTCAACACTAAGTGCTAACAGAAAATTGAATCTCGGCAGTTCCCTACTCTCGCATGGGGAGACCCCACACTACCATCGGCGCTACGGCGTTTCACTTCTGAGTTCGGCAT
>NZ_JRKB01000148.1:0-201 GCF_000800945.1 Plesiomonas sp. ZOR0011 | reverse complement strand
GGCTATAGCTCAGCTGGGAGAGCGCTTGCATGGCATGCAAGAGGTCAGCGGTTCGATCCCGCTTAGCTCCACCATCATCACCACAGATTCATTATCAGAGTAACTCGCACGACCTTTCTTTATGATGGGGCTATAGCTCAGCTGGGAGAGCGCTTGCATGGCATGCAAGAGGTCAGCGGTTCGATCCCGCTTAGCTCCACC
>NZ_JRKB01000147.1:0-243 GCF_000800945.1 Plesiomonas sp. ZOR0011 | reverse complement strand
ACATCACTGCAGGCGCGTTCACCTCTGAATCCGTGGGTAACATCTTTGTACAAGGTCACGAAGATGAAATGCTGGTGCAAGAGTTCAAACATATCGTTACCGTACCGACTGACCCACAGTCTGGTCAGCCTGCAGGCCAACGTGTTCATAAGCCATTCCAGTTCACGGTGGCGCTGAACAAAGCCGTTCCTTTGATGTACAACTCTCTGGCCTCCGGTGAGATGCTGCCAAAAGTAACCTTGA
>NZ_JRKB01000146.1:0-241 GCF_000800945.1 Plesiomonas sp. ZOR0011 | reverse complement strand
AAACTAACGCAAAGAGAGGTGCCTATGAGCGGTAAACGTTACCCTGAAGAATTCAGAATCGAAGCAGTTAAACAGGTCGTTGATCGAGGCCATGCTGTCGCAGATGTTGCAAAACGGCTCGATATCACAACGCATAGTCTCTACGCTTGGATAAAGAAGTACGGTCCTGACAAGCAACAGCATAATGATTTGGCAGATGCTCAGGCAGAGATTAAGCGGTTGCAAAAAGAGCTGAAGCGAG
>NZ_JRKB01000145.1:0-224 GCF_000800945.1 Plesiomonas sp. ZOR0011 | reverse complement strand
TCCGTAGCTCAGCTGGATAGAGTACCCGGCTACGAACCGGGCGGTCAGAGGTTCGAATCCTCTCGGATGCACCATACAAAAAGTGATAGTGATGAACGGCATTAAGCCGACATAAATCGGTATCACGGCTGTTACAGTCAACCAGATTTGCATCCGTAGCTCAGCTGGATAGAGTACTCGGCTACGAACCGAGCGGTCAGAGGTTCGAATCCTCTCGGATGCAC
>NZ_JRKB01000020.1:0-2148 GCF_000800945.1 Plesiomonas sp. ZOR0011 | reverse complement strand
AAAACACTTGTTTCGGGTGGATGGTTTCACGCAGTGATGCCATCCACCTGATAAGCGGTTTTTGCTGTTTTTTTTGGGCCGTTTTGGGCGGGTTTTGAGGGTGTCGGAAGGGGGTCTCTTCCTTGTATTTATACTTAAGGGATAAATGGCGGATTAAAATATGGCTCTAAGCCTTGTGCCGCAAGGGTTTGCACCGAATTTGCTCGAAAATGAGTTTGGGCGTATTCTGTTGGCCGTGGTCGTAAAAAAAGCGACCCTCGCAACTGCGTCAACAGTTCGAGGGCATGACCACCTGGATAAATTCTATTTTGCGAACAGACACATCAGGTGATAGGGAAATGATACCACAGCCATTCTCCGCCTGCCCATACTGGAGCGGGCATCATGACAAGCAATAACCTACAGTACCTTACTGATTACAGTCCTAACGATAAGCCTTGGGATTCCCACAAGAGCGTTTCCGATGATGTTGGCGGGATCTACTTACGCGCATCTGAATTCGAGCGCTATGCGGCGCGTATGGCCTCCTGCGGGGGTTTGCTGCGCTTTGGTTGGTCTACCATCAAAGAAACGGGAGAAACACGCCTAAGGCTGCGAGAGGCGCATTTTTGCCGTGTTAGGCACTGCCCCGTATGCCAGTGGAGGAGATCTCTAATGTGGCAAGCTCGTTTTTACCAATCCCTACCTCGAATTGTGGCGGATTATCCGAACTCTAGATGGATGTTTCTGACGCTAACGGTGCGTAATTGCGCCATCGAACGCCTTGGGGAGGAGCTTACTGCCATGAATGCGGCTTTTAAGCGCTTGGAAAAACGTAAAGAGCTTAAATCCGTTCAGGGCTGGATTCGGACTACCGAAGTAACGCGCGGCAAGGATGGTAGTGCGCATCCTCATTTTCACGTTTTGATGATGGTTCCGTCTGGCATGTTGAGCGGTCGCGATTACGTAAAACATTGTCGCTGGGTTGAGCTATGGCGGGATTGCTTGCGGGTTAACTATGATCCGAATGTTGATGTTCGCTCGGTTAAACCTCGTAAGCCGAAAGATGGTGAATCCTTGGCTTGTGCGACCGCTCAACTTGTTAGGGGCGCGGTTGCCGAAACTTTGAAATATTCTACCAAGCCAGCCGACATGGTTGCCGATCCTGAATGGTTCATTGAGCTAACTCGCCAAACGCACAAGCGCCGTTTTGTTGCGACAGGTGGTGCATTGAAAGATGTTTTGAAATTGGATCAAGAAACCGATCAGGACATGGTGATCGGGGATGATATTTCTGACGGCGATGACGATGGATCTCGGATTGCATTTGAATGGAAAACTGAGGTTAAAAAATACAGCCGTTCTCCATCGAAAGATAAATTCGAATCTGATTAGGGTGTCGGGATGGAATCCTGACCAAGGCGTTTTGTTGGAGCGTCACCGTGGTGGCGGTTCAACAAAACATACCTTGTCCCTTTGTTGATCTAGTTTTGGGCTTTCGGCTTTCAGGTTCGTAGAACCGCACAGGGTTTAAAAGGGATATTCCCTTTTGCACGTCGACCGGATGCGAAAATAATCACCCGATTATTTTTGTGTACGGTCGGTGTCGTGCCTTGCTTTGCTCTCTTGCTGATGGCGATTAAATAGCCTGACTACACTTTGACTACACTTTGGACTACAGATCGAACTACACTTTTGAGCCGTCGACTACAGTTTGAACTACAGATCGAACTACACTTTGACTACATTTTTGATGCCTTTGTGAAGAGGCATGTTCCAGAGCAAAATGATCTCTGTTTAGCGGAACAAAAAATAAGAAAACGATAAATGCAGGAGTACAGAAAATAAAAAAGTTGGGGGCGAAAAGATAAAAACAAAATAACGTAGGCGTTCATGTGGAAAAGCTAGGACAGCAAAGCTGACCTGAGCTTTACACACAATCACGCTGGCCAATCAGCGGAACGGCAAGATGCGCTCCGCGCCCAATAAGTTTTTTTTTGATGTTTTGGAAGAGCCAAGAACAGGCGTAAGGCAGGACTAAGGAACGGCACGGAAGGTGCTTTTTTCCAAAGGCTCCGCCCTCCTGACAAGCATCACAGAAAACAGGTGTTTTCCGGTGCTCAAATCAAGAGTGGCGAAACCCGAATCGGACTTAAAGATCCCCCCCAT
>NZ_JRKB01000144.1:0-345 GCF_000800945.1 Plesiomonas sp. ZOR0011 | reverse complement strand
CTGGTCACCGTCCCAGCGATAGTGGACGCGGGTTATCGCGGTGAGTTGGCTCACCTGCCCCTCCCGCTCCTTGCCGATACGCCGACCAAAGGGGTCGTAGCGGTAACGCCAGCGGCTGCCATCGGGCAAAATGACCCGTTGCAGGCGGTCAAAGCCATCCCACTCAAATTGGGTGGTCTGAGGCCGGAAACCGGGGCGTGATACCACCTTTTCACTGAGCCGCCCGCACTTGTCGTAGCGGTATTGATTGGGCCCTATCTGGCTGACCCGGCCCGCAGCGTCATAACGGCGCAAGGGCTCGGCCTGCGCCTGCTGGCTGGATAACGGTTGCCCATCGCTGGGCAG
>NZ_JRKB01000143.1:0-354 GCF_000800945.1 Plesiomonas sp. ZOR0011 | reverse complement strand
GTGTTTGGGTTTGGAAAATACGGGCATTGTGATGCAAGGATAAACGCCACAACGCCGGTTTTACCTGCATGCTATAACGAGTACGGCGAAAACCGGTATCACCTTGGGAGAATTGACTCACCACACCGCTAATACGGCGCTGTAGTTCGCCTTCAAACCAAATCAGCAGCTCACAAGGCAGCTCCAAGACTTGGGCAAAATCGATATCAGGCTGATGACTGGCCAGCTCTAGATTCAGCTCAAAGGGGCTGTTGAGTGCCTCGTGTAGCGAAAACTCCGCGACAGCAAAGGTTGACTCCGGCAACTCACCCACGTTAACGGTAAACTGCAATCCGGTTTGATTGGCCATGTCTC
>NZ_JRKB01000142.1:0-1135 GCF_000800945.1 Plesiomonas sp. ZOR0011 | reverse complement strand
AATGACGAAACTTATTGTGAGCTGCGCTATCAGGGGCAGATTTATGACCAGGAGACGGGGCTTTACTACAACCGGCACCGTTACTTTGACCCAGAGTTGGGGCAATATATCTCGCCAGACCCGATAGGTTTTGCAGGAGGGCTGAGGCCACAGGGGTATGTGCATAATCCGTTAGAGTGGGTAGATCCGCTGGGGTTGGCTACAAGGCCTAACAACGGTAAATATCACATATTCCATGACCATCAGGTAGATCCTGCGAATAGATACGCAAGTGATAGCGTTCAATTTAGACAGGCTAATAAAGAGCTCTTGTCAAGGTTGGAAGCTGACCATGCATATAGAAAAGATATGTTTAGCCGATATCCTGAACTTTCCGAATGGTCTAAGTCGGGTAACATGTCAACAAGCCCTGCAGGTATGACATGGCACCATCATGAAGATGTAAATAGGCTCGTCTTGGTTGATCGAGGCGATCATTCAGCAAATCATGGTATTTATCATCCTACTGGTAAAGGTGGGCGGGATATATGGGGGGGCGGTAAAGAAGGGCGAACAGGAAAGCTGGACGGTGCAACAGGAGAGAAAAAATGCAAGTTAAAATGAAATCTTATATCAAATTGTCGGATCTTATTCTTGCCATAAAGAACAGAGATTTTGACCAAGGCTCCTTTTTTTGTTTATATTCGAAGGACTCCATGGAGCCTCTCGAATCCAACTCCCTTTATTTTATTGATGAGTATCCACAAGAGGGGGCAGAAGGAGAGGATGTTTTCCCAAGTGATGTTATAAAAAATGATTTGGAGCTGTGTTATTATGGTGAGCAGTTTATTGATGTTATAAACAATGTCATTTCACAGATAAACGAGCCTCAAGTATCAGCTTTCGTTGAGGCCCTCAATTACTACATGGATAATGATGATTTTCTCGATATTAGATAGTAGAGGCAATGTTTACATTATCTAGTTTATATTGTTCCAGTTATCACTTTACACCGGCATATTGCCGGTGTTTTTTTACAGCCACTGGGGCGAACAGGGTTGGAAGCTCAATGGCAACGGTCAGGTGGTGGCCGAGCGCAGCAAGCGCGGTCACGAGCGTCAGGCCCGGCTATTTGGTTATGACAGCGAGCTGAACC
>NZ_JRKB01000019.1:0-112549 GCF_000800945.1 Plesiomonas sp. ZOR0011 | reverse complement strand
CAGAAGCAGAAGCAGAAGCAGAAGCAGAAGCAGAAGCAGAAGCAGAAGCAGAAGCAGAAGCAGAAGCAGAAGCAGACGAGCAGCCGCAAGAGCAAGAAAAGCCAACCAAAGAGGGCTTCTTTGCGCGCTTGAAGCGTAGCCTGCTGAAAACCAAACAGAATATCGGTACCGGCTTCTTTGGCCTGTTCCGTGGCAAGAAAATTGATGATGACCTGTTTGAAGAGCTGGAAGAGCAACTGCTGATTGCCGATGTTGGGGTGAGCACCACTTCGAAAATTATCGGTAATTTGACCCAGCATGCCAGTCGCAAACAGCTGCGTGACGCCGAAGCTCTGTACGGGCTGCTGAAAGAAGAGATGTCCGACATCCTGACGCCGGTCGAAGCGCCGTTGCAGGTGGAAGGCCATACGCCGTACGTGATCCTGATGGTGGGCGTGAACGGTGTGGGTAAAACCACCACCATCGGTAAGTTGGCGCGTCAGTTCCAGTCGGAAGGCAAATCGGTGATGTTGGCGGCGGGGGATACCTTCCGTGCCGCGGCAGTTGAGCAGCTGCAAGTGTGGGGCCAGCGTAACAAGATCCCGGTGATTGCCCAGCATACCGGTGCTGATTCTGCTTCGGTTATCTATGACGCTATTCAGGCGGCCAAAGCGCGCGGCGTGGATGTGCTGATCGCTGATACTGCCGGCCGTTTGCAGAATAAGAGTCACCTGATGGAAGAGCTGAAGAAGATCGTCCGGGTGATGAAGAAGATTGATGAGAATGCGCCGCATGAAATCATGCTGACGCTGGATGCCGGTACCGGTCAGAACGCGATTAGCCAAGCCAAGTTGTTCCAAGAAGCGGTTGGCTTAACCGGTATCACCCTGACCAAACTGGATGGCACCGCCAAAGGCGGCGTGATCTTTGCGATTGCCGATCAGTTTGGCATCCCAATCCGTTATATCGGGGTGGGTGAAGGCATCGAAGATTTGCGTCCGTTCCATGCCAAAGACTTTATCGAGGCACTGTTTGCCCGGGAGGAGTAAAGGATGATCCGTTTCCAGCAGGTCAGTAAAGCCTATCTTGGCGGCCGTCAGGCATTGCAGGGGGTCTCGTTCCACCTGCAACCCGGCGAGATGGCATTTTTAACCGGACATTCCGGGGCGGGGAAAAGTACCCTGCTCAAGCTGATCTGCGGGATCGAACGGCCAAGCGACGGCCAGATCTGGTTTGACGGCCATGAAATTTCGCACCTCAAACACCGTGAGGTGCCGTTCTTGCGCCGTCATATCGGCATGATCTTCCAAGATCACCGTCTGCTGATGGATCGTACCATCTACGAAAACGTCGCTTTACCACTGGTGATCACCGGCAACAGTGCCGATGAGATTAAGCGTCGCGTGTCTGCGGCGCTGGATAAAGTCGGGCTGCTGGATAAAGCGCGCTGCCTGCCGATCCAGCTCTCGGGCGGTGAGCAGCAGCGGGTGGGGATTGCCCGCGCCGTGGTGAACAAGCCAGCGCTGCTGCTGGCCGACGAACCGACCGGTAATTTGGATGACGCCTTGTCGGCCAGCATTTTGCGGCTGTTTGAAGAGTTCAATCGGGTCGGCGTGACGGTGTTGATGGCTACTCACGATACCCAGCTGATTGCCAGCAAGCCGTATCGCCTGCTGACCTTGGAACAGGGACGACTGAAGGAGACACCTCGTGGCTAAAGCAGCACTGAAGAAAAGCTCAGATCCGCGTCCAACCCGCAGCCGTGGCAGTTTGCGCGAACAGTGGCGACATGCCTGGCACAACTGTCTGCAAGATTTACTGCTGCAGCCGGTGGCGACGTTTCTGACGGTTCTGGTGATCGCCATTGCGCTGACCTTACCCGGAGTGTGTTACCTGGGCTGGAAAAATGCCTCGTTAGCCGCTGACCAGTGGTATCCGGAGCCGGAAATTACCGTGTACCTGCAAAAGACACTGACCGACCCACAAGCGCAAGCGGTGGCCGATCAGCTGCGTCAATTGCCGGGTGCCAGCAAGCTGACCTATTTATCACGCGCCGATAGCCTCAATGAGTTTCGCCAGTGGTCTGGCTTTAGTGACGCACTGGATATGCTCAATGACAACCCGCTACCGGCCGTTGCTATTATTCGGCCACAAGGCGAGTTTGCCAGCGAGCCGGGCTTGAGCACCTTGCGCGATAAGCTGGCGGCGCAACAAGGGGTCAGTGAAGCCAAATTGGATAACACCTGGCTGGATCGCTTGACTGCTTTGACCGAGCTGGTGGCGCAAGCGGCGCTGTGGATGGCCACGTTGATGCTGTGCGCGGTATTTTTAATCATCGGTAACAGTGTGCGTCTGAATATTTTCAATCGCCGCGACAGTATTGAAGTGATGAAGCTGATTGGGGCGACCGATGGCTTTATTCTGCGTCCGTTTTTATACGGTGGCGCACTGCTCGGGTTGGCCGGTGGTCTGCTGGCGTGGCTGCTGGACAGTATCATCATCTGGCGCTTGCAGTTGCAGGTCGACAAAGTGATGCAGGTGTTTGGCACCAGCTTTACCCTGCGCGGGCCGGGGCTGGAAGAGGTGCTGTTGCTGTTGATTGTCTCGGGCATGATTGGCTGGTGCGCCGCATGGTTAGCGACCGTGCGCCATTTACGCGAGTTTGCGCCTAAGTAAAAAAACTGTTTCTCCTTTGGGAACTCGTAAGCGATTGCGCAGTCCAATAAAAGGTCTGTTTTGCGGCCAGCATCACGCTGGCAGCGCAACAAAAGCGTATCGGTGACAGATACACTTGGTTAAGATTCACCCTTTGCCCTCTGGGTAAAGTGCGCTACATTACTGACGGTCGATAGCCACAGCATGTCTGTCCTATCGGCCGCGTTTTTAGGCAGTCTGATTGCCGTACGTTTAGGTTCATATCCGACTGTTTGAGGACTTTGCCCTTAGCGGCAGTCCGCCTAGCAATACCTGTAATACCGATCTCAACGAGAGGACTTAATGACACAAGATATGCAATCCATGACCCTGGTTCCGCAAGGCAGTCTGGAAAGTTACATCCGGAACGCCAACGCTTTTCCAATGCTGAGTGCAGAGGAAGAGAAGGAGCTGGCCGAGCGGCTGCATTATCATGGTGATATTCAGGCCGCGAAAAAGTTGATCCTGTCGCACCTGCGCTTCGTTATTCACGTAGCCCGCAATTATGCCGGTTACGGTCTGCCGCAGGCGGATTTGATTCAGGAAGGCAACATCGGCCTGATGAAAGCCGTGCGCCGCTTTAACCCTGAGGTCGGGGTTCGGTTGGTCTCCTTTGCTGTGCACTGGATCAAAGCTGAAATTCACGAATATGTGCTGCGTAACTGGCGCATCGTGAAAGTCGCCACCACCAAAGCACAGCGTAAGCTGTTCTTTAACCTGCGTAAAACCAAGCAACGTCTCGGCTGGTTCAATTTTGATGAAGTCGACATGGTAGCCCGTGAACTAGGGGTTACGGCGGAAGATGTGCGTGAAATGGAATCGCGCATGGCGGCGCAGGATATGGCGTTCGATTTAGGGCCGGAAGACGAAAGCCGCGAGACACCGCAGGCACCGGTACTCTATTTGGAAGATAAATCGTCAGATTTTGCCAACGGGATCGAAGAAGATAACTGGGAATCTCACGCCGCCGACAAACTGGCCGATGCGATGAGTCTGCTGGATGAGCGTAGCCAGCACATTATTCGGGCACGTTGGTTAGATGAACCGAAAGCGACCTTGCAGGAGCTGGCGGATCACTATCAAGTGTCTGCCGAGCGCGTGCGCCAACTGGAAAAAAACGCCCTGAAAAAACTCAAAGGGGCGATCGAAGTTTAATAGCCCGCGTTTAATATCGCGATCGTGCGTAGAGTCACTGCGCGACCTGAATAGAAAAAGCCGGCAGATTGCCGGCTTTTTGCTGTCGGTTGGGCGGGTTAAGTTAATCGCGAGCGTGCTGTTTTATCGCGCCAATCCCATCATCACGATGGCTAGTTAAGCCGTCATCGGACACCAGCTGTTGGCATCACGGGCTTGCCAGCCGCAGGCATGCAAAAACGCCGTCAGCTCGGTAGGGGCTTCGGCGGTACGCACATCCATTTCCCACACGCTGATTTCCGGCACTAACAGCGGCGTTTGCTCCAGCAGATAGCGTCCCACGCCACGGCGGCGGGTGACTGGGCGCACCTGTAATTGCTGGATCTGACCGCGATGACCATCGCGAGTGACCCACAATCCGGCCAGTAGATGATCGTTAAAACGCGCCACCAGCAAAATCTCGGCATTGGCCAAGCGCTGCTGCAGCTGGGTGGCACTTTGTTGTGGCCAAATTTTCAGTAAATCGGCCATCTCTGCGGCGCTCGGCTGCGCCAGCCGTTCAATTGTCAGTTTCATCTCTTACATCCTGTCAGTGACTGAGCCGTTGCCTACTGGGCAGTTATCGTGCGCCAGTGTACTCCAGAGCGGCTGGGGGATCAGCTGTAAAAAATATGCCACACATTGTAAATAAAAGGTTACTTATTGCTGCGGCTTATGCCGCGTGCCACAAAAAGTCTGAAATATGTGACTGGCTCGCGTCAGCTGGCTATGCAATTCGGTTCCCCGCGTGATCAGGGAAAAAATAAACCTCGGTTGTCGACACTTTTTCTATGCCGATAAATGTCCTGATTGGTTGGATTTTCCTGAAATGAAACGAGTGTTTGTTTTTTGAGCGTGGAGAAAACATCTGGATTTTGGCTTACGCAACAGACAAAACGAAATCTTATGCTGCTGGTTCTAGGGTTAAGTGGCGAATAAATGCGCTTGTATCGCAACTCACAGTGATGTTAAAAGGTTGTGTGTCAGGCTGTGATTTTACGTATGCGGTGCGTTATCAGCCTGTCATCACAGAAGAACAGGAAGTCCTTAGAATAATTGCAGGCAGGAATCATCATGGTAATAAATAAATGGAATAAAACCGCTGGGTTTATCGCGCTCAGCAGTGCCCTGGCCCTGTACTCAGCTGCCAGCATGGCCGGAGAAGTCAAAATCGGGATTGCCGGTCCGATTTCCGGTCCCGTAGCCCAGTACGGTGATATGCAATTTACCGGAGGCCGGATCGCCGCCGAATTGCTCAATCAGGCCGGTGGGATCAACGGCGACAAGATTGTCGCGGTGGAATATGACGATGCCTGTGATCCTAAGCAAGCGGTCGCGGTAGCCAACAAAGTGGTGAATGACGGCGTGAAGTTTGTCATCGGACACCTGTGCTCGGCCTCGACCCAACCGGCGTCTGATGTGTATCAGGATGAAGGGGTGCTGATGGTCACGCCGGCCTCTACTAGCCCAGAGATCACGGCGCAAGGCTATGATCTGGTGCTGCGCACCATTGGTCTGGATTCTGACCAAGGCCCAACCGCTGCCAAATACATCATCAACCAGGTTAAACCGCAGCGCGTGGCGGTGATCCACGACAAACAGCAGTATGGCGAAGGCATTGCCACCAGCGTGAAAAAAGGGCTGGAAGGTGCGGGGATCCCGGTTGTGGCCTTTGAAGGGGTGACCTCTGGCGACAAAGATTTCTCTGCCTTGCTGGCCAAACTCAAGCAGCAAAATGTCGATTTTGTTTACTACGGCGGTTACCACCCAGAGCTGGGGCTGTTACTGCGCCAAGCGCAAGCGGCAGGTCTGAAAGCGCGCTTTATGGGCCCAGAAGGGGTGGGTAACAAAGAGATCTCCAGTATTGCCGGCCCGGCTTCCGAAGGGTTGCTGGTAACGTTGCCGAAGAAATACGACCAAGACCCAGCGAACCAACCGATTGTTGAAGCGCTGAAAGCCAAGAAGTGGGATAGCACCGGCCCGTTCGTGTGGACGACCTATGCCGCGATGCAAGCGATCAGTGAAGGCATCAAACGTGCCGGTAGCACTGAGCCAGAAGCGGTGGCTAAAGCACTGCGCAGTGCGCCAGTGAATACCGTAATGGGCCCGCTGACGTGGGATGAAAAAGGCGACCTGAAAGGTTTCGAGTTCGGGGTGTTTGAGTGGCACGCAGACGGCACCTCTAGTGCGAAATAAAGGGTGATATCCGTTGGCAGTCACCCCGGCGGGTGACTGCCCGTGGCGGCGGCCCGTATCGGCGGGCGGCGGCGAACAGGGAACAAGTTCCGCAAAACGACAATACCGATCGGTGTTTAGCATGGCGAGTGGCCATCTACTGAGCGGAAAGATAAGGAACGTCGTATGTCCGAGCAATTTTTCTATTTTGTACAACAGCTGCTGAACGGCCTGACCATCGGCAGTACCTATGCCTTGATCGCCATCGGTTACACCATGGTGTATGGCATCATCGGCATGATCAACTTTGCCCATGGTGAGGTGTACATGATTGGCAGCTATATCGCTTTTTTGGTGATTGGCTTGCTGATGATGTTAGGGATTGACTCCAGTGTGCTGCTGATTGGCGCCGCCTTTTTGGTGGCGATCGTGATCACCAGCGCCTACGGCTGGAGTATCGAGCGGGTCGCCTACCGGCCGGTGCGCCATTCCAAACGTTTGATCGCGCTGATCTCGGCCATCGGGATGTCGATTTTCCTGCAAAACTATGTCCGTCTGGCGCAAGGCTCGCGTAGCCTGACTATCCCGCATCTGCTGCCGGGCAACTGGGAGCTGGGCGGTAGCGGCCAGATGACCCTCAGTTACATGCAAGTGCTGATCTGGGTCGTCACCTTGGTCAGTATGTTGGCCCTCAGTCAGTTTATCCGTCACTCGCGCATGGGGCGTGCTTGCCGCGCTTGCGCGGAAGACATCAAGATGACCAACTTGCTCGGTATCGATACCAATCAGGTGATTGCGCTGACCTTTGTGATTGGTGCGGCGATGGCGGCGGTGGCCGGTGTGCTGCTGGGCACCTACTACGGGGTCGTTAACCCGTATGTCGGCTTTATGGCTGGGCTGAAAGCCTTTACTGCGGCGGTGCTGGGCGGCATTGGCAGCATTCCGGGCGCCATGCTGGGTGGTTTGTTGCTCGGCGTGGTGGAAGCGTTGACCGCCGGTTATATCAGCACCGAATACAAAGATGTGATGGCGTTTGCGTTACTGATCAGCGTGTTGCTGTTTATGCCGAGCGGCATTTTAGGGCGGCCTGAAGTGGAGAAGGTGTAATGAAACGGACGTTCATGCATGCACTGTTATCGGCCGGCATGTTAGTGGTGCTGACTTTTATGCTGATGGGCCTGCGCCTGACCAACGAAGGTGGGCAAGTGATCGTCAGTGGCGCGGAGCCGGCGCAAGTGCGCTGGATTTTTCTCGGTGCGGCGCTGGTGTTTGTGGTGCAGTTACTGCGCCCGTGGTTGAGCGGCTATTGGCAGCGAGCCAAGCAGCGCCTGCCGGTGGTGGAGTTACCGGCGCTGGATCTGAGCCGGCATCCGCAGCGATCACGCTTTTGGTTGCTGCTGGTGTTGGGGCTGGCGCTGCTGTTCCCATTTTTGGTGTCACGTAGCGCCGTGGATATCGCCACCTTAACCTTGATTTACGTGATGCTGGGCTTAGGGCTGAACGTGGTGGTGGGGTTGGCAGGCTTACTCGATCTGGGGTATGTCGGTTTTTACGCGGTGGGTGCCTATAGCTACGCCTTGCTGAACAGCTATCTAGGTTTTAGCTTCTGGGAAGCCTTGCCGATCGCCGGTTTGCTGGCGGCACTGTTTGGCTTTTTACTGGGATTTCCGGTGCTGCGGTTACGCGGTGATTATCTGGCGATTGTGACGCTCGGCTTTGGCGAGATCATCCGAATTTTGCTGCTGAACTTAACCGAGATCACCGGCGGCCCGAATGGGATCGGCCAGATCCCGAAACCTACCTTGTTCGGTTTGGAGTTTAACCGCACGGTAAAAGATGGCGGCTGGGAGACGTTTCATCAGTTTTTTGGCTTGCCTTACAGCGGTGACAGCAAAGTGATCTTCTTGTATCTGATGGCGCTGTTGCTGGTGTTGCTGACGTTGCTGGTGGTGTATCGCTTACTGCGTATGCCGTTGGGGCGGGCGTGGGAAGCGCTGCGCGAAGATGAGATTGCTTGCCGTTCTTTGGGGTTGAATCCCACCATTATCAAACTGACCGCCTTTACCATTGGAGCCACTTTTGCCGGTTTTGCGGGCAGTTTTTTTGCCGCGCGGCAAGGCTTTATCAGCCCGGAGTCCTTCACCTTTATCGAGTCGGCCATCATTTTGGCGATTGTGGTGTTAGGCGGCATGGGCTCTCAAGTGGGGGTGATTTTGGCTGCCGTGGTGATGACCGTATTGCCAGAATTAGCGCGTCAGTTTGATGAGTACCGGATGTTGCTGTTTGGATTGATGATGGTGCTGATGATGGTGTGGCGTCCACAAGGTTTATTGCCGATGCAGCGTCCGCATCTGTCACTGCCCGATTCTCCCGAAGAGCCGCAGGCGGCGTCGCGCGCAGTAGGAGAGCAAGCATGAGTACATTATTACAAGTCACGGATTTGAGCATGCGCTTTGGTGGCCTGCTGGCGGTGAACGGCGTGGCCTTGGAGCTGCATCCCGGTGAGATTATCTCGGTCATCGGCCCAAACGGGGCCGGTAAGACCACCATCTTTAACTGTTTGACCGGCTTTTATCGCCCCTCTGGCGGGCAAATTTTGCTGCAAGGAAAGCCGATTCAACACTTGCCGGGGCACCAAATTGCCCGCTTGGGCGTGGTGCGCACTTTCCAGCACGTGCGGCTGTTTAAAGAGATGACCGCGGTGGAAAACCTGCTGGTGGCGCAGCATCGTCATCTGCACACCGGTTTATTCGGCGGCCTGTTTAAAACCCGCGCCTTTCGCGCGGCGGAAGCGCAGGCGCTAGCCACCGCTGAATATTGGCTGCAAAAAATCGGCCTGACGGAGCATGCTAACCGCATGGCCGGTAATCTGGCTTATGGCCAGCAGCGTTTGCTGGAGATTGCCCGCTGTATGGTGACGCGGCCAAAAGTGTTGATGCTGGATGAGCCGGCGGCCGGTTTAAACCCGAAAGAGACCGAAGCGCTGGATGCCTTGATCCTCGATTTGCGCGCGAACCATGATGTGGCGATTTTGTTGATTGAACACGACATGAAGCTGGTGATGGGGATCTCCGATCGCATCTATGTGGTCAATCAGGGCACCCCGCTGGCGAGCGGCACCCCTGCGCAGATCCGGCATCATCCGGATGTGATCCGCGCCTATCTGGGGGAAGCATGATGCGGCGAGGAGAGCAAAAACCGCGCCTCGCGCAGTGCGCACGGTTAACCCGTGATCCAAGAGGTGCGCCGAGAAGAATGCTAAGAAGAACAAAAAGCCCCACAAGGAGGATGTATGCTGGAGCTGCGTAATGTCTGTGCCCATTATGGAAAGATCCAAGCCCTGCACGATATCAGTATGCACATCAATCAGGGCGAGATTGTGAGCCTGATTGGTGCCAATGGCGCGGGGAAAACCACGCTGTTGGGCGCAATTTGCGGCGAGCCTGCGGCCAGTGGTGGCCAAATTTTGCTGGAAGGCACTGATATCAGTGGCTGGCCGACCGCGCAAATCATGCGCTCGTCCTTGGCGATTGTGCCGGAAGGGCGGCGAGTGTTTGCGCGGCTTACGGTGGAAGAGAATCTGGCGATGGGCGGCTTTTATACGGCCAAAGAGGATTACCGGCGGATTTTGGCTCACGTATACGAGCTGTTCCCGCGTTTGTATGAGCGGCGCGAACAACGTGCGGGCACCATGTCCGGCGGTGAGCAGCAAATGCTGGCGATTGGGCGTGCGCTGATGGCTAAACCGCGGCTGTTATTGCTCGATGAGCCCTCGTTAGGTCTGGCACCGATTATCATCCAGCAGATTTTCAGCATTATCGAGCAGCTGCGCCGCGAAGGGATGACCATCTTCTTGGTAGAGCAAAATGCCAATCAGGCGCTCAAGTTATCCGACCGCGGTTATGTGCTGGAAAATGGGCATGTGGTACTCAGCGGTACTGGCGCGGAATTGTTGGCGAATCCGGCCGTGTGTGAGGCTTATTTGGGGGCGTGAGGCCATCGGCGCGAAGAGATATCTATCGGTTCGAAGAGATATCGCGTATTTAGAAAGAAAAAAAGCCGTCGCAGTGCGACGGCTTTTTTGTCTGTTTTTTATCTGCTTTTATGTCTCGGCGCCGTATCCCAGTTAAGGTAAATCACGCTGCGCCACATCGGTATCTGAACGGTGACGGTTGATGTGGGCGAAGGTGTATTCCTTGTAGCTTAAAAACAGCATCAAGGCACACGGCAAAATCAGGCACAAGAAACGGTCTTGGGCAAAGCCGTAGGCGGCCACGGTAATCCCCAAAATGAAACTGACCACTGACCAGAATAGACTCCACAGCAAGGCTTGCTCTTCGCGCCGGCTTTGGCCGCAATAAGGCTCGCTGGTGGCAAAAAACTCGGTCAGACGGATGGTCAGCTGGATCAAATTCCCGGTCGCGGTCGCGGTACCAATGCGGTGACGCAGCATCAAACGCGAAATCGCACAGTGGATCCCCATGGCAGTCACCCCCAGCAAGCTGGTCAGCAAGAGCCAGAAATTATCGCTGTCCGGCTCGGCCTTGAGAGTGTGGCCGCAAATCATAAATAAAAACAGCAATACGGTTTCCGCCATATACCAGCGCGCTTTATAAAAAATACTGTGCTGATTTTGGCGGGTGAAACTGTAGGTCACCACCGCCATCGCCAGCATAAAGCAGACTACCGCGCTGACGGCCAGCCACAAGGTGGTTGCCAATGGGGCGCTGGCGACGATCAAGCTCTGGATAATACTGGATGTGAACAGACCGCTTAAGCCGATAAAACCGACGGTATCGATATAACCGGCAATCCACGACAACAGCACGGGCTCTAGCAGGAAGGGTTCCTTACGGGGGAATTCCATAGAAGCACCTCGATACTCCGTATGCAAGGGATGACATGACCGACAACGCGGTCGTCACCAATAATTGGGATTAACAAACCACTGTGGTACCCGCTCTACGTGAAGCTGCTTGAACTGTGCCGCCTGTGATTATACGAACAGTAGTTTTACACAGTAACTTTACGTAGCGAGGGTAATGTGTAGTGTTCAGGCTAGCGGGAGTGACCCAATAGCGCTGTGATTACATTAGCGTTTTTCACATGTACAAGGGTTAAAACTTGTAATCATTCTTGAGAGTCCACACAGTTCGTCGGGTTGGTGCTAAGCCCGAATCCGGTACAATGCGGCGATAGCGGATAATCCTATTTGCTCCGGCCAAACGTTGGCCGTCGGTGGTGGTTTACAGAGGTGAGCATGACGCAATTTCAGTTTATTTCGGTCGAACAGGCGCTACAAAAGTTGCAGGCTGAGCAGGCGGTTTTGGTCGATATTCGCGATCCGCAAAGCTTTGCTGCTGCCCATGCGCCGCAGGCATTTCACCTGACCAATCAATCCTTGCTACCTTTTATGCAACAGACTGATTTTGCGATGCCGGTGATTGTGATGTGTTATCACGGCAACAGCAGTCAGGGCGCAGCACAATATCTTGTTAATCAGGGCTTTGATGAGGTATACAGTCTCAATGGCGGCTTTGAAGCCTGGCGTAAAGTGGCGCCAGTGGTGAGCGATCCGCTTCAGCCAGAATAACCGGACGTCGTTCCGGTTTGTTACGGGAACGTCTTTATGCTGTTTTTAATTCATCTGCCTAACCCGCGTCTGGCGCAGGCTTACATTGATTATATGGCCACGCGTGGCGTGCGCATTGAGCTGCGTCCAGAGCCGGAAGGGTATGCCCTGTATGTGCTCGATCCGGCGCAGGAAAGTCTGGCGCAGCAGGAGCTGGCGGCTTTCTTGCACAATCCGGATGCTCCGCAGTATCAAGATGCCAGCTGGCAGCGTGCTGATACCGCCACCGCTAGCCGCTTTCACTATCCGGCGTTCTCTTATCTGCAGGCGCTCAAAGTGGGAGCGGGGCCTTTTACGCTGGCCATCATGCTGGTGTGCGTGTTGGTGTACGTGGCCGGTTGGCTGGTAGGTGAGCCGACCGTGTTTAGCTGGCTCGGCTTTGCCCGCACACCGGAGCAATACTGGCAATTATGGCGTTTGTTCACTCACGCTTTTTTACATTTTTCCTTGCTGCATATCAGCTTTAACTTGCTGTGGTGGTGGGATCTGGGCGGCCCGTTAGAGAAAAAACTGGGCTCCGGTAAGTTGGTGCAGCTATTCATGTTTTCGGCCTTGCTGTCGGGTGTGGGGCAAGCGTGGGTCAGTGGTGTGTACTTTGGTGGCCTGTCTGGTGTGGTGTATGCGCTGGTCGGTTACCTGTGGGTCAGTGGCGAGCGCGCGCCGGAGCGCGGCGTCAGTATTCCGCGTCCGCTGGTGGCCTTTATGCTGGTCTGGCTGGTATTGGGATGGTTTAATCTGTTCGGCTTATCCGTGGCCAATACGGCGCATATCATCGGATTACTGAGCGGCTGCGCGCTGGCATTCTGGGATTGCCATGCATACCGCCGTGCACATTAAAATCAGAACCGCACGGTTTCTTATAAAAAGATAAACGCAAACAAACGCGTAGGAGAGCAGGTGAAACAGACGCAAAGACACGAAGCGATCGTGGAGTTGGTGCGCGAACACGGCTATGTGAGCACCGAAGATCTGGTGGCGCACTTTTCTGTCAGCCCCCAGACTATCCGTCGCGATTTAAATGATTTGGCGGCCAGCAACGTGATCCGCCGCCATCACGGTGGTGCGGCGTTGCCGTCCAGCTCGGTGAATACCGCTTATCATGACCGCAAAGGGATGTGTTCAGAGGAAAAATCTCGTATTGCGCAAGCGGTGGCAGAGCTGATCCCCGATGGGGCGACCTTATTTATCGATATCGGTACCACCCCTGAAGCAGTGGCGCATGCGCTGCTAAATCACCGCGATCTGCGTATCGTCACCAATAACCTGAATGTCGCGACGTTGTTGACCGGCAAAGAAGATTTCAAAGTGATTTTGGCCGGTGGTGAAGTGCGTAACCGTGATGGCGGGATTGTCGGCGAAGCCACGCTCGATTTTATCTCTCAGTTCCGTTTGGATTTTGGCATTCTGGGGATCTCCGGCATTGATCTGGATGGCTCGCTGTTGGAGTTCGACTATCACGAAGTGCGCACCAAAAATGCCATTATTGCCAACTCGCGCTGTGTGATCTTGGTGACTGACCACTCCAAATTTGGCCGCAGTGCGATGGTCAATCTGGGCGGAATTGATAAAGTCGATTACCTATTTACCGATCAAGTGCCGCCTCCGCAGCTGAAAAAAGTGCTCGATGACAGTGATGTGAATCTGGTGCTTTGCTAACGCACACTTTCCTTTACGAACATTTTTAATCTGTTCTCTCAATCCGGCTCCTTCGGGCCGGATTTTTTATTTCTGCGCGACTCGCGGTCTCCCTACGTTTAGGTTCATTGCTTAAGCACATGGCCAACGGCCAAACTCGGCGGCTAAGTTGGAGAATAAATTTTCCTGTACGCGCTGCGCGCTATCTCGCTGTTCAGATTACACTTATTGGATAGGTGGTCACGAAATTACACGCCATAACTAGGCACCGCGCTGCTGAATCGTGCCCCGCCTGACGTTACTGCATAGCAGAGGATAGCGGCATAGTTGCGGTTTAATTCCGTAAGTGAAAAACCCTTATCTTTATACGGTTGTTTTGTTTTTGTTATCGTATTGCTGCGTGCGATATTTTCGCATACACTCATTTTGCGTGATAACGAACATTTGAGGCTGTGGTATGAGTGCAATGGAAATCAACGATCTGATGGTAGTCGGCGGTGGGATTAATGGCGCCGGTATTGCGGCGGATGCAGCAGGACGCGGCTTATCGGTGGTGTTATGCGAGGCGGCAGATCTGGCCGGTGCCACGTCGTCAGCCAGCTCTAAGTTGATCCATGGCGGCCTGCGCTATCTGGAGCACTACGAGTTTCGTTTGGTGGGCGAAGCGCTGGCCGAGCGCGAAGTGCTGCTGAAAATGGCCCCGCATCTGGCATTTCCGATGCGTTTTCGTCTGCCGCACCAGCCTCATTTGCGTCCGGCGTGGATGATCCGCGCGGGCCTGTTTTTATATGACCATCTGGGCAAGCGCACCACGCTGCCGGGTAGCTGCGGTATTCGTTTTGCGCCGCAAGATGGTTTGCAGCCCGATTTACGGCGCGGTTTTGAATATTCCGACTGCTGGGTGGATGATGCGCGTCTGGTGGTGGCTAATGCCCGTCAGGTGGTGGAAAAAGGCGGTCAGGTGCTGACCCGCACCGCGGTTGTGAGCGCGAAGCGTGAGAATGGCTTGTGGCGGGTGGAGACCGAGCAACGCGGTCCGCACGCCAGTGGTGAGCGCCGCGTGTGGTGGGCGCGTGCGCTGGTGAATGCTACCGGCCCGTGGGTAAAACAGTTCTTTGATGATAGCTTGCAGGCGGCTTCCCCGCGCAATATTCGGTTGATTAAAGGCAGCCACATCGTGGTGCCACGGGTGAATAGCGGCCCACAGGCTTATATCCTGCAAAACGAAGACCACCGGATTGTGTTTGTGATCCCGTGGCTGGATAAATTCTCGATCATCGGTACCACCGATGTGGAATACCACGGCGATCCACGCGCCGTGCAGATTGATGAAAGCGAAATCGACTATCTGCTCGGGGTCTATAATCGCCATTTCAGCGCGCCACTGCGCCGTGAAGATGTGCGCTGGCATTATGCCGGTGTACGTCCGTTGTGTGATGATGAATCCGACTCTCCGCAAGCGGTGACCCGAGATTACACGCTGGAATTGGCCGATTGGTCGGGCAAAGCGCCGTTGCTGTCTGTGTTTGGCGGCAAGCTGACCACTTATCGCAAGCTGGCACAAGCGGCGATGCACCGGTTACAGCCGTACTTCCCAGAGATGGGGCCAGATTGGACGGCGCAGAGCGTGTTGCCAGGCGGTGAGATGGGCATGGATCGCCGCCAGTATAGCGAAGCCTTGTGTCGCGATTATCCGTGGTTACCGGCTGACATGGCGTATCGCTATGCTTGCACCTATGGGGCGCGTAGCCGCCAGATTTTGCGCGGCGCGGAGTCACTGGAAGAGTTGGGGCAGCATTTTGGCCATGATCTGTATCAGGCTGAGATCCGTTACCTGCAAACGCAAGAGTGGGCGCAGACGGCGGAAGATATGTTGTGGCGCCGTACCAAGCTGGGCATGTTCCTGACCGGTGAAGAGCAAGCGCATCTGGCCGAGTGGCTGGATAAGCAGGGCAAACTGTCTGCGGTGGCCTGAGCATAAGCGCCTAAGCATAAGCTTCTAAGCATAAGCTTCTAAACATAAGTTTCTAAGCATAGCTTCTTATCTGTTCTTAGGCGTTGGCGAAGTCCAAAAGACCGCCTGTGCCATGCGATAAGACTGCGCAAACAGGGTATACCAACGGGCGATGGCGTTGTGCGCAATCGCCCGTTTTTATGTCAGCGCTTTACTGAGTGCGGATCTTATTAGTGCTAACCGGTACGCAGCACGTCTTACTGATAGATATAGGTGGTAAACAGCACATCGAGTACCGGCTTTTCGCCCAGCTCTTTTTGCAGCAACGCATTGACCTTCTCCAGACAGGCTTTGCGTGTCGCTTCCCGCAGATTCAGCGATTTAACCTGATTTTCATCCTGTGCACTCAAAATCCAGATCAGCGCATCACGGATTTGCGGCTCGTGCAGTGCTACCTTGTCTTTGGCCGCTTGATTGGCCACCATCAGACTGACGCTGACCCGTAAAAAGCCCAGTTGGCTACCGTTGGTCTGGTAGTTGGTCACAATATCATCGCCGAGCGGCAGATATTGATAGGGAGAGGCCTGCGCCACCGCCGACTCTTCAGCGGCTTGTACCAGAGCCGGACCGAGCAACAAAGCAAAGCATAACGCGCGGATAATCTGAGCGGATTTGAACATGGCGTAACCTATCTGTGTACATCTGTTAACGGAAATCGTACCGTTAGCTGATAGAATAATGAAAAATAAAACGGCCGTCTTTGTGGCAGGCCGCTTAATCACGCACGACGATAATCATGAGTTTGCTGGCCACCACCTTTTCCCCTTGGGCGCGGGGTAATGCGCTAGAGGCAACATGGCAGTCTGCCGATCCGCAGGCCCTCACACCGCAGCAGGCGGATTGGGTGCTGCATAACGGATCGATGACGCAGCATTTACGCCGTCATTGCCAACAATTGCAGGTTAAAATCGGCTTTCAGGGCATCGTCACTCTGGATCAGTTAGCGGCCGCCGAGCAGATTCCTTTACCGCCCGGCGAGTGCTCGCTCTGGTTGCGGGAAGTGATTTTGTGTGGCGATGGCGAGCCGTGGATTTATGCGCGCACCTTGATCCCATTATCGATGCTTGAGCATCAGGGAATTGATTTGCGGGCGATCGGTGAAACACCGATTGGCGAGTTGCTGTTTCGGGCGCCAGGGATTGAGCGCCGGGAATTACAGCACAGTTGGGTCTGCTTGCCTTTGGCGGTGGCTCAAGCGTTATCGTTATCTGCGCGCTCGCCGTTGTTGGCGCGCCGTTCCTCGTTGTGCCACGGGCCGCAGTATTTATCGGTGACGGAGGTTTTCTTACCGTCGGCACCGGTTTATCAAAGGGAGAGAAGCTCATGCTGAGGGAGAAACTGAGCGCTTACTGGCGTCTGATGCGAATGGACCGGCCGATCGGCACCTTATTGCTGCTGTGGCCGACCTTGTGGGCCTTATGGCTGGCCGCGCAAGGACAGCCGAACTGGCCAGTCTTGCTGGTGTTTGTGCTGGGCGTGGTGGTGATGCGTGCCGCCGGTTGTGTCATCAATGATTATGCCGATCGCCACTTTGATGGTCATGTGAAACGCACCGCGAACCGTCCGTTACCGAGTGGCGATGTGCGTCCGTCTGAAGCGCGCTGGCTGTTTGTGGCGCTGGTCGCTCTGGCGTTTGTTTTGGTCTTAACTCTGAACAGCCTGACCATCGTGCTCTCGTTGGTGGCGCTGGCATTGGCGGCGGTCTATCCGTTTATGAAGCGGTTTACCCACCTGCCACAACTGGTGCTGGGGGTAGCATTTGGCTGGTCAATTCCGATGGCGTTTGCCGCGCAGATGAATCTGCTGCCCTTGAGTTGCTGGTTGCTGCTGCTGGCGAACATCTGCTGGACTGTGGCGTACGACACCCAATATGCGATGGTCGATCGGGATGATGATTTGCGCATTGGTATCAAATCCACCGCTATCTTGTTTGGCCGTTTTGATAAGTTGATTATCGGCTTGTTGCAGCTGGCGACCTTGTTATTGCTGGTCTTGGTTGGCGTTTTAAGTCAGCTGGGCAGCTTGTATTACTGGTCACTGTTGGCCTGTGCGGCGCTGTTTGTTTATCAGCAGCAGTTGCTTAAAGAGCGCGAGCGCGATGCCTGTTTTCAGGCCTTTTTGAATAATAACTATGTGGGGATGGTGCTGTTTTGCGGCATCGCCTCAAGTTATCTGCTGCATTGAGTCGGTCATCTTTGCTTTTTCGCCGAGTGCCTTGAGCTAAAAAAACAGAGCAAGTGCTCGGTGAGCGATATAAAAAAGGACGTCCCTTGGGACGTCCTTTTTTGTGGCGGCGAGATGGCCGAGTCATGGCCTCGTTAGGCCACTAGGTCACTCCATACTAGGCCACAACACCCTGCGCGCTTATTCCGCTGCTGGCGTACTCAGACGCACACTGACGGCGCTGTCGATTGTCAGGCGCACTTCTGGCGATAACTGTGGACTGAGCAGCGCATGCAATGCGGCGACTTTATCGGTCACCACCTGCTGCTCGTTATCGATGCAGCCCAAGGTTTGCAGCGTGTTGACCAGCGCCGCAAACACCGCCTTGTCAAAGAACTCCGGCGCATTGATGCCGTGCAGTACTGACAGACGCTGTGCAATCAGCTGGCTTTCGCTTTCCAGCGCTTCGCGACTGATGTTGTGGTCAGTGTTTAGCAGTGCCAGCGTGATGGCGTAGCGTTGCAGTGCTTCACGCACTCCTGCAGCCAGCAGTTGCAGTGGACGGATGCGCGCGTTGTTAAGCAGCAATTCATCGCCATCGGCACAAATCAGTTGCTGGCGCAGCAGCTCGGCAATGATCTGCTCGGTCAGTGCTGGTAGCTCGGCGGCGTCATAGCGCATGAACAGCTCCGCTTGGATCAGCGGATACAAGCCGCTGACAGTGTTGTGAATGCGCTCACGCGTCACGCGCTGCTGGCAAATCACCACACTGGCGACCAAGGCTGGCAACATCAGCATGTGCTGGATGTTGTTGCGATAATAGGTCATCAGCACCGCTTGTTTGCGATCCAGCAGCATGATGTCGCCTAAGCTGTCGTGCTCAACTTGCAGCTTATCCAGCGTCATCACATGTGCCAGCATCTCTTCTGGCGTTTGGTTCGGTACGGTACATTCGCTGGAGTACGGCACGTTTTTCAGCAGTTGCTGGTAGCACTCCAGCTGCTCTAACAGCTGCGCCCGCGTCAATGCACGCTGACGCGACGCCAGCAGCGCGGTGGCGGTCAGGTTCAGGGCATTGGCGGCGGCAGCGTTGTTGATATGCACCATGATCTGGTGGGCGATATCATTCACCGTTGGGGCCAGCCATTGAGGCCGTTGTGGTTCAATCGGATCGATTGCATCGCGCCACTGCGGCACGTTCTGGTTCAGGTACGGCACCAACGGGATTGGCTCACCGAAGTTCACATAACCTTGACCCAAATTGCGCAGTTTGCGCAGGGTGCGAATTACCTGCAGCAGGTTCTCTTTTTCCTTGGCCGCCCCGCGCAGTTCGTTGGCATAGGTGCCGACTTCCATCACGTGCTCGTAACCGATATACACCGGTACGATCGAGATGGGGCGCTGCAAACCGCGTAGCATGGCTTGCAGGGTCATACTCAAGGTGCCGGTCTTCGGCTCCAGCAGACGACCGGTGCGCGAACGGCCACCTTCAATAAAGTATTCCACCGAATAACCGCGCGCAAAAAGCTCCGCCATATATTCACGAAATACCGTAGAATACAGTCTGTTGCCTTTGAAACTGCGGCGAATGAAAAAGGCACCGCCACGGCGGAAAATTGGTCCAGCAGGGAAGAAGTTCAAGTTGATCCCAGCGGCAATGTGCGGTGGAACCAAACCTTGGTGATAAAGCACGTACGAGAGCAGCAGGTAGTCCATGTGGCTGCGGTGGCACGGTACGTACACTATTTCGTGTCCGTCTTGCGCCAGCTTACGGACTCGCTCGGCATGTTCAACATTGATGCCCTGATACAGGCGGTTCCACAGCCAGCCGAGGAAACGATCGCCAATACGCACCAGCTCATACGAGAAGTTGGCGGCGATCTCTTCCATCATGCCGATGGCTTTTTGCTTAGCTTTCTCTGGCGAGATATTGCTATTGCTGACTTCGTCAGCCACCGCTTTTTCGATGGCCTTGGAGTGCAGCAGTTGATTAAACAGCGCTTTGCGATCCGGTAAACGTGGGCCTGCGGCCGCTAAGCGCTGACGCGAGAAGTGGATCCGCGCCACCCGCGCCAGTTTCTGGGCGATGGTTTGGTCAGTACCGTGTTGGTCGGCCATGTAGCGTAGCGAAACGCAGTTAGAAAAACGCACGAAGCTGTCGCGACCGAGCCACAGCACGGCGAACAGTTTTTGAATCCCGTTGAGCAGGCGCAGTTGCGGTAATTCCATACGGCCTTCATGGCCTGGCGCACGGCCCCACAACACGGTAACCGGCACCATCTGCACATCCAGTTCAGGATCTTGGCGGTGCAGGTTCAGGTAGTCGTGGAATAAGGTGATCGACTCTTGCTTTGGCGCGCGGCTTTTGAACACCCGTGGCCGTTCGTCGATAAACACGTAGCTTGGCAGCGTCTTGCCGTTTAAGGTTTGCGGTGCCAAAGGATCAGGCAGATGCTGAGCCAGACAGTAGCGGCGCAGGGTCAGTAAATCAGTATCAGATTTGTACGGCAGCACATACAGGATCGGCCGTGCCGGATCGATGTGCAGCTCTTGGATCGGATCGGCCGGGATCAGCTTGCTTTTAACCAGCAATGACAGCGGCAGATCGAGAAATTTGTGATAAATACGCTTCCAACCGGACATGGTGGGGCCTCAACGTCAATACAACCGAGCAAGGATACCAGAAATCACTGGTAAGATCTGTTTGCACGCGTGATGTCCGTCTCTGGCGGCGCAATTGGCGACAGGATAGCCACGTGATCGGCGCTTTTCGCTAGGATTATTCCCGATAACAATATGCCCCACCGGATGGTGGTCAACGTAGCTTGTACAAGCATAGGATGAAAACCAAGATGCAGAAAAATACTGGCTTCAAACGCGTGTATAAGGCCGCCATTTATTCTTGGCAGGGATTTCGGCAGGCGTTTCAGTACGAGGCGGCGTTTCGGCAAGAGGTGTTTTTGGCGCTGATCCTCATTCCGGTGACCTTCTTTCTGCCGGTAACCGCCATCGAGCGGGTGTTGATGATCATGGTGGTGGCGTTGGTGCTGATCGCCGAGTTGCTCAATAGCGCGGTGGAAGCGGTGGTGGATCGGATTGGTGATGAATACCATGAGCTGGCCGGGCGCGCTAAAGATATGGGTTCGGCGGCGGTTTTCGTGGCGTTAGTGCTGGTACCGCTGGTGTGGGGAATTATTCTTTGGCCTTGGTGATTGCGGGGTTTTCAACCGCCCGAGTCCTGTATATACTGCCAGTATGACTGTATAAACAGACAGGATAAGACGATGAAGCCACTGACCGAACGACAGCAACAGGTTTACGATCTGATCCGTGATCATATCGAGCAAACGGGCATGCCGCCGACTCGGGCTGAAATTGCCCGTGATCTGGGTTTTCGCTCGCCGAACGCGGCAGAAGAACACCTGAAAGCGCTGGCGCGTAAGGGTGCCATTGAAATAGTGGCGGGCGCATCGCGCGGGATCCGTCTGTTAGCGGAACTGGCAGAAGAAGAGGCCGCCAATGATGGCTTGCCACTGATTGGCCGTGTGGCTGCCGGTGAGCCGATTTTGGCGCAGCAACATGTGGAAGGCCATTATCAGGTCGATCCGGCCATGTTCAAGCCCAGTGCTGATTTCCTGCTGCGCGTTAATGGCATGTCGATGAAAAATATCGGCATCCTCGATGGCGATTTGCTGGCCGTGCATAAAACGCAAGATGTGCGTAATGGTCAAGTCGTGGTCGCGCGGGTGGAAGATGATGTCACCGTGAAGCGCTTAGAGCGACGTGGCAATGAAGTGCTGCTGCATGCCGAGAATGAAGAGTTCGCTCCGATTGTCGTGGACTTGCGCACCCAGTCATTGACCATTGAAGGTCTGGCGGTGGGCGTGATCCGCAATAGCGATTGGATGTGATAGCGCCACTTACAGGCGAAGCGATAATCGCGTGCATAACAGTGATATGCTAAAAACCCGCTACGGCGGGTTTTTTTATGCGTCCAAGAACTTGGATACTGCGTTTTTGGGGTTGGGCGTAATGGCTCTGCCTGTGGGGATTAAAGTTGGTGCATAAAATTTTGCGGCATCCCGAGTCGCGCCTTGATTGATGATGTATGGATGGTTAATAGGTACCAGTGGTGACGTTTTCTTGGTTTTCTGCGGTCGATCGGCGCTTATGGCAATTAGCGCTGCCGATGATCTTGTCTAATATCACCGTACCTTTACTGGGGTTGGTGGATACCGCCGTTATGGGGCATCTGGATAATGCGGTATATCTGTCGGCGGTGGCGGTTGGCAGCATGGTGATCACCTTTATCACCATGATGTTCAATTTTCTACGTATGAGCACCACCGGCATGACCGCGCAGGCCTATGGGGCCGATAACCAAACGGCGATCGCGCGTGCGTTGCTGCAACCGTTGCTGTTGGGGTTACTGATTGGTCTCGGTTTATGGCTATTGCGTACTCCGCTCACCGCGTGGGGTTTGCAGCTAAGCGGCGCGCAAGGTGAGTTGGCGCAGCAGGCGCACAGTTATCTTGCGATCCGCTTTTGGGCGGCGCCAGCGACCTTAGCCAATTTGGTGCTGCTGGGCTGGTTGCTCGGCATGCAGCACATGAAAGCACCGGTCTTGCTGTTGGTGTGGGGCAATCTGCTCAACATTGTGCTGGATATCTATCTGGTGTGGTATGCCGGTTGGCAAGTGCGCGGCGCGGCCTGGGCGAGTGTGTGCGCCGAGTACCTGACTTTGCTGCTGGGATTAGGGTTAGTGCACTATTACTTGCGCCGAGGCGGCGTGAGTTTGCGTGCCGGTTGGCAGTGTTGGTCAGCAGGACTTCGCCGCTTACTGGGCTTAAACCGCGATATCTTTTTGCGCTCGTTGGTGCTGCAACTGTGCTTTGCTGCGTTTACGGTGCTGGGCACCCGTTTGGGCGCCGAGGTGGTGGCAGTCAATGCACTGCTGTTGAACTTCCTGACTTTCACTGCGTTTGCGCTGGACGGTTTTGCCTATGCAGTGGAAGCCTTAGCTGGACACGCCATTGGGGCGCGCAATACCCGCGAGCTGCAACTGATGTGGCGCGCCGCCTGTCGGCAGGCGTTGGCGGTCGCTTTGCTGTTTAGCAGCGCTTACCTGCTGTGTGGCACGTGGTTGATCGATATGCTGACCAGCTTGCCGGCACTGCGCGCGCAAGCGCGGGTGTTTTTACCTTGGCTGTGGCTGTTACCGCTAGTGGGCATGGGTTGCTATCTGCTGGATGGCCTTTTTATCGGCGCGACGCGTGGACGCGAGATGCGTAACAGCATGCTAATTGCCGGAAGTGGTTATCTACTGACAGTTTGGCTGGCGTTGCCGCTGTGGGGCAATCACGGTTTGTGGCTGGCGCTGTTGGTGTTTTTGCTATTGCGTGGCGTGAGTTTGGAGTACTACCGTCGGCGGGTGTTACTGCCAGCGTTAGGCATGTCGGCCTGATAAAACGGCCAGATAATAGCTAGATAAGACGAGTGCGCCCTGTTGGCGCACTCGATAGGCTTAACGGGATCAGTAGAACGAGTGATCGCCGCGCTGGTGCTCGGTGATGTCTTTCACGCCTTTGAGCTCGCCGTTAAACTGGGCTAGCAGCTCTTTTTCGATGCCTTCTTTCAAGGTGACATCAATCATCGAGCAGCCATTGCAACCGCCACCAAACTGGACAATAGCAAAGCCGTCAGCAGTAATTTCCACCAGTGACACTCGGCCACCGTGCGCCGCCAGCTGCGGGTTGACTTGCGACTGCAGCACATATTCGACTCGCTCAGCCAGTGGCGCATCGTCGGCCACTTTGCGCATCTTGGCATTCGGTGCCTTCAAGGTCAGCTGCGAGCCTAATTGGTCAGTGGTGAAGTCAATTTCGGCGTCTTCCAGATACGGGGCGCTCATGATATCGACGTAAGCGGAAAAACCGTCAAACTTCAGCTCGGTATCATTGATCTCCACGGCATCTGCCGGACAGTAGGAAACGCCGCACTCTGCATTCGGCGTGCCCGGATTAACAACAAAAACACGGATATTCGTGCCTTCAGCTTGTTGCGCTAGCAACTTGCTGAAATGCGCTTGTGCAGCATCAGTAATGCGGATCATGGCGGGTCCCAATAGTTGACTCATTTACTTGGTTAATCATCATACACCTTTTCATCGGCACTGAGTAGAGGCTTACTGTGTCCGACACAGACACCAAATTTGCACCTCGGCCGCGCCCTGTGCCAGCAGCATTTGGCTCAGTACCTGAATGGTCGCACCGGTGGTCACCACATCATCCAGCAAGGCTACCCGCAGTCCGGTTAGAGGACGCGTCACGGCATAACTGTGCTGGGCATTGGTCTGGCGCTCGGTGTGTCCCAACGTATGCTGGGCCTGACTTTCCTTATAGCGTATCAGTACGTCTGAATCGAGCGGGATTTGCAGCCAGTGTGACAGCGGCTGGGCCAGAAGTGCTGTTTGGTTGAAACCTCGCCGCCATTGACGCTGGCGATGCAGCGGTACTGGCAGTAGCAAATCGGGCCATGGACTGGGGCGTGTGCGGCGCTCGGCCAGTAAGGCCAACAACAATAATCGCGCCAGTGGGGTTGCCAGCCAGAATTGGCCGCGGTATTTAAAGCGGTGCAGTAGCTTATCGAGCGGGGCACAATAATCGCTGACGGCCACGAGCGAATGCCACGGTGGGGTTGCGTTTTGACAACGGTAACAGGGCCCATTGGCGGCGCTGCGCTGCAAACCACATTGTGGACAAGGCCAGCGCGTGCTGGGCAGATCGTGGTGACAGTGATAACAAATCGCATCCGCGGCACGAAACAGCGGCTGTTGGCATAACAAACAGGGTGCATTGAGCTGCAGCGGCAAGCTCAAGCGCGGCCAGCGCAAGGTTGGCCAGGTAAACACAGGCTGGCGCATCACCGCGCTCCGGTCAGGTGCGTCCATAGCATTCATCGCATGGGCGCAGATTATCTCATCATCGAACGAGTGTAGAGCATGCAAGGACTATTCTGGCAGACACAAGGTACGGGAGCGCGCGATCTTGTGCTGTTGCACGGTTGGGGACTGAATAGCGCTGTTTGGCAGCCGCTGGTGGCGGAATTAGGTTCGCAATTTCGCCTGCATTTGGTGGACTTGCCCGGCTATGGCCGTAGTCAGGATTTCCTAGCCTTGAGTCTGGCGCAGATGGCTGAGACTTTGCTGGCGCATGCCCCAGAACAGGCGATTTGGCTCGGTTGGTCACTCGGCGGCTTGGTGGCCACGCAAGTGGCGCTGCAAGCACCGCATCGGGTTAGCGGTTTAATCACTTTAGCGTCATCCCCCCGTTTTGTGGCTGAGCAAGGGTGGCGTGGTATCAAACCGGCGGTACTGGCTGATTTTCGCCAGCAACTGGCCACCGATTACGCCAAGACGGTGAGTGGTTTTATGGCGCTGCAAACGCTCGGTACGCGCAGTGCACGCCAAGACACCCGTTGGTTAAAAGAGGCGGTATTGGCACTTCCTGCACCGTCAACCGAGGTTCTGGCTAAAGGTCTGGATCTGCTGGCCGACACAGATCATAGGCCGCTACTGGCTGGCTTGAGTATGCCGGCGCTGCGCATTTATGGGCGGCTTGACGCATTGGTTCCACAGCAGGTGGTGGACAGTGTCAGTCGCTATTGGCCGCAGTCTCAGGCGCAGATCCTGACTGAATCGGCTCACGCACCTTTTATTGCGCAGCCGCGCGACTGTGCTGCTCTGATCGAGGCGTTTTGCTCGTCCAGCCAGCTCGGATAACTGTTTTATAACCACGGAAGCATACGCAGGTGATGAATGTCAGCCCGACCCATCAGGCCGTTTCGGTTCTGCCCACCTCGGTGAACCCGCCGACTGAACAGGCAGGGCATGACAATCAGGTCCGTGAGCGTATCCCGCAGACGGCACCCACCGAAGCGGCACCGCATCAGCGTGGTATTGACCAGCATGATGAACAGGGCGAGTTACTGCCCTATGATCCCGATGGCCACGACGGGGAAGAGCATGCCACAGAGCCCGAGCCAGTATTGCTGGAGTCGGAAGGCGAAGCGTTGATTGAAGGGCAGTGGGAGACCAAAGAGGAGTGTCCGTTGTTCTATCCACCGTTTCCCAACGCCCTGACCGCGGTGAATCGTCAAATGGCGCTGCACGGCAAAGTGATTGTGTGCCGTTACTGGTATTCGGTGCATCCGCGCCCGAAAGCCACCTTTCGTACCAAAACCTAATTCACTCCCTATCTTGGCGCATCTACAGCGATAAACAGCAAAAAAAACCTCCCAACCTAACAATCAGGGAGGGAGGCGAGAGAGCGTGTTGTGCCAGCGATCGGCTTACTGCAGTTAGCCGGTTTAACTGGTTTTCTTGGCGGATTGCACCGATTTGGTCATCGCATCTTGCTCATGCACGCGGGGCAGAGAAATACGCATCGACAAGCCACCCAACGTAGCACTGCGACCGAGCGTAATGCTGCCGTGGTGGGCATCGATGATCCGTTTTAGGATGGATAAACCCAGTCCGGAGCCTTCGCTGCTACCGCGCGCTTCGTCGCCGCGCACGAAAGGCTGGAACAGTTTTTCCTGATCGGCTTCGGCAATCCCCGGGCCGTTATCTTCCACCTGAACCCAGACCCACCCTTTGTCATCCACACCACTGCTCATGCTGATCATGCCGTTACCATAGCGGATGGCGTTGGTCACGATATTGGCAATCGCGCGCTTAATCGAAAGCGGATGGATGTTGCACAGCAACACCTCGTGCGACAGATCGACATTAATCATGTGATCTTCGGTGCTTTCGGCGGTGGCCACTTCGCTGACCAAATGGTTCAGATCAAACGGCTCGGTCGGCATATCACCATTTTGCGCGCGCAAAAAGTCGATAAACTGGCCGATGATTTCGTTCGACTCATCAATATCTTTATTGATGGACTCCGACAGATAATCATCCTCCGGACTCATCATCTCGGTCGCCAGACGAATCCGAGTCAGCGGGGTACGCAAGTCATGGCTAATCCCCGCCAGGATCAGGTTACGGTCTTGCGCCAGCGCTTTAATCCCGCGGCTCATCACGTTGAATGAGTGGATCACCGAGCGCACTTCCGAGGCCCCTTGCTCCGGCAGCTCATCCGGGTATTCACCCCGACCCACGCGCAGCGCGGCTTTTTCCAGCTCCACTAACGGACGGTTTTGCAGGCGAATGAACACCCAGGCACCGGCCAAGATCAGCAGGAAAATGGCAAAGATGTAACGGAACAGCGGTGCAAAGGCTTCTTGGCGCAGCTCAATCAGCGGAATACGCGACCACAGATCGCTGTCGGCATCGGTTGGGTCATGCAGCCAGAGTACGAAGAACTCGGAGCCGGTTTCCAGCCGCACATCCACCTGCTTATTAAACAGACGGCTGAACTCGCGATCTAAAAACGGATAATGACCGGCATTTGCCAGTCCCATCTTCATCGCTTCTTGTTCGGTGTACAGCTGAATATCCAGATCGGCCGCCAGCTCGTTACGCAGGATCTGTCGCACATGCGGCGAGGCCTGTTTATCGATTTTGGCAGCCAATTTGATTTCATAAGCCACCATCCGGTTAAACTGCGAGACGGTGGGACGAATGGCAAAGTTCATCACTGCCATGTAGGTGGTGAGCATGCAAATAAGCAGCAACACCACCATCATCAGCAGCGTGCGAGCGAAGGTGCTTCGCGGCAACAGTCTGAACATTATGCTTTATGGTCGTCCGGTACGAACACATAACCCAGGCCCCATACGGTCTGGATGTAGCGAGGACGAGCCGGATCTTCTTCCAGCATGCGACGCAGGCGGGAGATTTGTACGTCGATGGCACGCTCCATGGCGCTGTATTCACGGCCACGGGCCAGATTCATCAGCTTGTCACGGGACAGCGGTTCACGTGGGTGAGTCACCAGCGCTTTCAATACCGCGAACTCGCCGCTGGTCAGCAGCATCGCTTCGTCGCCGCGGAACATTTCACGGGTACCCAGATTCAGGCGGAATGGCCCGAATTCGATCACTGCTTCTTCTTGTGACGGCGCGCCTGGCAGCTCGGTGGTATGACGGCGCAAAATAGCACGCAGACGTGCCAGCAGCTCACGCGGGTTAAATGGTTTTGGCAGATAGTCATCCGCGCCCACTTCCAGACCCACGATGCGGTCAATTTCATCGCCTTTGGCGGTCAGCATGATGATCGGGATATTGTTATCCTGACTACGCAGACGACGGCAAATTGACAGACCATCTTCACCTGGCAGCATCAGATCCAGTACCATCAGATGGAAACTTTCCCGCACCAGTAAGCGATCCATTTGCTCAGCGTTAGCCACGCTGCGAACCACGAAACCTTGTTCAGTCAGGTAACGTTCCAGCAGGGCACGTAAGCGCATGTCATCATCGACCACGAGGATCTTGTGGTTTTCTTGCATAGTCATACTCCAAAAGGCTAGTTGATCACACGGGAATGCGGGAAAGCAGGGTGTGCGTCGTCATAAAACAATCACTTCCGTTATTGTATGCAAGTTCGCCAAATTCCCGTACCGGAAATTGTTACAAATTCCATCTAACTCCTTATGTCGAGAAAGCAGGTTAAACCAGCGGCTGATAACTGATTTCCAGCACCAGATAACTGGCCACGCCGGACGGGGTCATCACTTCAATTTCATCATCCAGCGTTTTGCCGATTAAGGCGCGCGCCACCGGTGAGTTAATCGAGATCCAGTTTTTGGCTGGGTTAAACTCATCCGCGCCGACAATGCGGTACACCTTCTCTTCTCCGGCATCATTTTCCAGTCGCACCCAAGCGCCAAAGAACACTTTGCCCTCTTGTTGTGGACTTGGATCGACGATTTTCAGCTCATCGAGGCGTTTACTCAGAAAGCGTACCCGGCGGTCAATTTCCCGTAACCGCTTTTTGCCATAGATGTATTCGGCGTTTTCCGAACGGTCGCCCATGGCCGCCGCTTCGGAAACCGCTTGGGTCACTTGCGGTCGTTCGACTTTCCACAGGTATTTGAGTTCTTGATCGAGAGCCATCCAGCCCTCACGGGTAATATAGTGTGCTTTTGCCATTGCGATGGTGGTCTTATTCCGGATTCGTGAACTGTACAGGCGCGCAACCCTGATCTGGGCCGGTTTCTGCATACGGACAGCTGGTATTTTGCCACGCACAAACGTATAAAAGTCGGCTGTCACTCAAAATAATAGGATGAATCTGAGTCTGCCTATGAATACACCGATGAGCCATGTGATTGCCGGCGAGCTGAATGCCCGCCCGGAGCAGGTGACGGCAGCGATCCGGCTGCTGGATGAAGGGAATACGGTTCCTTTTATCGCCCGTTACCGTAAGGAAGTGACCGGCGGTCTGGACGATACCCAACTGCGTAATCTGGAAACCCGCCTGTTGTACCTGCGTGAACTGGATGATCGCCGTCAGAGCATTCTGAAATCAATTCGTGAGCAGGGCAAACTCAGTGAGGCGCTGGAGCAGTCTATTTTGGCTGCCGACAATAAAACCGAGCTGGAAGACCTGTACCTGCCGTACAAACCTAAACGCCGTACCCGTGGCCAGATTGCTATCGAAGCGGGGCTGGAGCCTTTGGCCGATCTGTTGTGGCAAGACCCACAACAAGATCCAGAGCAAGCGGCGCAGGCGTATATCGATGCTGAAAAAGGCGTTGCTGATAGCAAAGCGGCGCTCGATGGTGCCCGTTATATCCTGATGGAGCGCTTTGCTGAAGATGCTGCCTTGCTGCACAAGATCCGCACGTATCTGTGGCAGAACGCCGATCTGGTGGCGCAAGTGGTGAGCGGCAAAGAAGAGGAAGGCGCCAAGTTTCGTGATTACTTTGCCCACCATGAGCCGATTGCTAAGGTGCCGTCACACCGTGCGCTGGCGATGTTCCGTGGTCGTAACGAAGGCATTTTGCAACTGAGCTTGAATGCTGATCCGCAGCAAGACGAAGGCATTCGTCAAAGCTATTGTGAAACCCTGATTGCAGAGCACTATCAGGTGCGTTTAGGCATGGCGCCGGCCGACAGCTGGCGTCAAGGGGTCATCAACTGGGCGTGGCGGATCAAAATTCTGTTACATATGGAGACCGAGTTGATGGCCAGCGTGCGTGAGCAGGCGGAAGCGGAAGCCATCAACGTGTTCGCCCGTAACCTCAATGATTTGTTAATGGCTGCGCCAGCCGGTGCCAAAGCCACGATGGGTCTGGATCCGGGTTTGCGTACCGGGGTGAAAGTGGCGGTGGTGGATGCCACCGGTAAGCTGGTGGATACCGCAACCGTGTATCCGCACACCGGTCAGCAGGAAAAAGCGCTGCAAGTAGTCGCGGCACTGTGCCTGAAACATCAGGTGGCCTTGATTGCTATCGGTAATGGCACGGCGTCGCGGGAAACCGATCGGTTTACCGCCGAGATGCTGGCGCGTTACCCTGCGATCCATGCGCAGAAAGTCACTGTCAGTGAAGCCGGTGCGTCGGTGTATTCCGCCTCCGAGCTGGCGGCTTTGGAGTTTCCGGATCTGGATGTGTCACTGCGCGGCGCGGTGTCGATTGCGCGTCGTCTGCAAGATCCATTGGCCGAGCTGGTGAAAATCGAGCCGAAAGCCATTGGTGTTGGCCAATATCAGCACGATGTTTCGCAAAGTCAGCTGGCGCGCCGTTTGGATGCGGTGGTGGAAGACTGTGTGAACGCTGTGGGCGTGGACTTGAACACCGCCTCAGTGGCACTGCTGACCCGAGTGGCTGGTTTGAGCAAAACGCTGGCGCAAAATGTGGTGGCGTATCGTGACCAACATGGCCGCTTTGCTCGCCGCGCTCAGCTGTTGGATGTCCCGCGCTTAGGGCCGAAAGCCTTTGAGCAGTGCGCCGGCTTTTTGCGCATCAATGACGGGGAAAACCCACTGGATGCCTCTACGGTGCACCCTGAGTCCTACCCGCTGGTGGAGCGTATCTTAGCCGCTACCGGCTTGACCATCCGTGAGTTGATGGGTAATGGCGAGACGCTGCGCGGCGTGCAAGCGTCGCAGTTTACCGATGCGCAATTTGGTCTACCGACGGTGACCGATATCCTGCGTGAGCTGGAAAAGCCGGGTCGCGATCCGCGTCCGGAGTTTAAAACCGCCGTCTTTGCCGAGGGCATTGAAACGCTGGAAGACCTGTCGGCCGGTTTGGTACTGGAAGGCACCGTCACCAATGTCACCAACTTCGGTGCGTTTGTCGATATCGGGGTGCACCAAGATGGCTTAGTGCACATCTCATCGCTGTCGAACAAATTTGTGGAAGACCCGCATACGGTGGTTAAAGCTGGCGATATCGTGAAGGTCAAAGTGTTGGAAGTCGACCTTGAGCGTCGCCGTATTGCCCTGACCATGCGTTTAGATGAGCAACCCGGTGAGAGCAACCGTCGCGGCGCTCCGGCTTCGGCCGGTAACGGCCAGCCAGCGGAGCGCAATGCCCGTGGCGGTAATCGCGGCGTGAATCAGGGCAACCATCGCGCGCATAACGGTCGTGGTGGCGCGGGGAACAGTGCCGGTAATAGTGCCATGAGTGATGCGTTGGCGGCCGCGTTAGGGAAAAAACGCTAAGTTTGCCATGCACTGTCATGTGTTATGACTGACGCCAAAATTGGCGTGAAGGCCAGAAAAAACAACAGGGAGCTGCGGCTCCCTGTTGTGCGTTATAGGGCGGCTGGTGCGCGGTGTCGCGCGGTATGTGGTTGCCGTTCACCCGCAAGGTCGAGCGGAGAGGATGGGTGATCGGCAAAAAAAAACCGCTCAAGCCGAGCGGTGTTGTCCAACATACAAAATGAACTAGCCAATAGAACTGAATGGTATTACTGAAAGCTTACCGGTCTTGGATATCGTGTTTATCGATGCGAGCGAAGCACCAGAAGGCGACGATAAACAGAAGTGCCCAGGGCACGGCCAGCATAATTCCGATAATAAAATCTTGCATAAGCTGACTCCTTTTAACCTTCAACGTTCAGTGCTAAAGAGCATAAGCCAGAACTTTCGTTGATGATATTTGAATAAAGTTAACTTAACGTTCATTAAAAATGAATGAAGTTGCTGCAGCGAAAAAAAACGGGCCCGTAGGCCCGTTGGTGAGGAGGAGTCAGAACATTAGAGTTGAGGACCGGCCGCCACCAGTGCAGCACCTTCTTTGGTATCGGTGTACTTATCAAAGTTGGTGATAAAGCGCTGTGCCAGATCTTTGGCCTTGTGCTCCCACTCATTCACGTCTGCGTAGGTATCACGCGGGTCGAGAATGTTGCTGTCGGCACCTGGCAGCTCGGTTGGCATCTCCAGATCGAAAATTGGCAGATGCTGTGTTGGCATCGCTTCAATTGAACCATCCAAAATGGCATCGATAATGGCGCGGGTATCTTTGATGGAGATCCGCTTACCAGTACCGTTCCAGCCGGTGTTGACCAGATAGGCTTGCGCGCCCGCCGCTTCCATACGCTTCACCAGCACTTCGGCATACTGCGTTGGGTGCAGTGTCAGGAAGGCCGCGCCGAAGCAGGCAGAGAAGGTTGGGGTTGGCTCGGTGATACCCCGCTCAGTACCGGCCAGCTTGGCGGTAAAGCCAGACAGGAAGTGGTACTTGGTTTGCTCTGGGGTCAGCTTAGACACCGGTGGCAGCACGCCGAACGCATCCGCCGTCAGGAAGATCACCTTGTTAGCGTGTCCGGCCTTGGAAACCGGCTTCACGATATTTTGGATGTGGTAAATCGGGTAGGAAACACGGGTGTTTTCGGTCTTCGAACCATCATCAAAGTCGATCGAGCCATCGGCACGCACGGTGACGTTTTCCAGCAGCGCATCGCGCTTGATGGCGTGGAAAATGTCCGGCTCAGCTTCTTCCGACAGCTTGATGGTCTTAGCGTAGCAACCCCCTTCGAAGTTGAATACCCCATCGTTGTCCCAGCCGTGCTCGTCATCCCCAATCAGGCGACGCTTCGGATCGGTCGACAGTGTGGTTTTACCGGTACCGGACAGGCCGAAGAAGACCGCAACATCGCCTTTCTCACCCACGTTGGCTGAGCAGTGCATAGAAGCAATGCCTTGCAGCGGCAGCAGGTAGTTCATGACCGAGAACATGCCTTTCTTCATCTCGCCACCGTACCAAGTACCGCCAATCAGCTGGATACGTTCGGTCAGGTTAAACGCCACGAAGTTTTCTGAGTTCAGGCCTTGCTCTTTCCAATGTGGGTTGGTGCACTTGGCACCGTTCATCACGATGAAGTCCGGTGTGAAATCTTGCAGCTCTTCCGCGCTGGGGCGAATGAACATGTTTTTCACAAAGTGCGCCTGCCAGGCTACTTCGGTGATGATGCGGACTTTCAAACGAGTATCCGGGTTGGCACCGCAGAAGGCATCGACCACGAACAGGCGCTTGCCGGACAGCTGCTTGGTGACCAGACCTTTCAGGTCATGCCACACTTCCGGGGAAATCGCTTTGTTGTCGTTTTTGCCTTTGCCCTGATCCGCCCACCAGATGGTGTCGCGGGTGGTGTCATCACGGACAATGAATTTATCTTTCGGTGAGCGACCGGTAAAGATCCCGGTATCAACGGCAACAGCCCCCATATCGGTGACGACGCCACGCTCATAGCCGGACAGATCGGAACGGGTTTCTTCTTGGAATAGCAGTTCGTAGGACGGGTTGTAGACGATCTCACTGACATCCTTGATGCCGTAAGCGGCCAGATCTAAGGCGATTGGGCTTTCTACCTCTAATACGCTCATCTTTCAGCTCCTTTGTAATTGGATAAATCCTCATCAACTAATAACCATATTAGTGTTGTGCTTAATCGAGACAGCGAGCCTCTTCAAATTTTTGTTATTATTTCTGGGGAAAAACCAAAGAAAAGGCGGGAATGTTCCCGCCTTGTGATCAGTGTAGCTGATTAGATGAATTTATGTGTGATCCGTTTCGTAGTGCCTGAATATCCATCGCATCAAACCGATAATGTGCGCCGCAGTAGTCACAATGCATATCGATTTCGCCGTTTTCTGCGAGGATCTGCTCAATTTCTGCAGGATCAACAGTCAAAATGGCTGCTGCAGAACGTTCAGCTGAACAGGTACACTTGAAAACTACGTCTTGTGCCGGATAAACCGTTACTTCTTCTTGGTGATACAGACGATACAGTACTTCTTCGGCATCCAGTCCAAACAGCTCTTCGGCTTTGACCGTTGACGTCAGTTGGCTTAAGTGCTCGAACTCTTCCGCTTGGCCTTTGTCGTCAGGCAATACCTGCAACAACATACCACCAGCCACTGGCTGTGACTGATACTCACCGGTCAGCAGGAACAGACGGGTTGGCAGCTGTTCTGATTGGGCGAAGTACGCTTCCAGACATTCGGCCAGCGTTTCACCCTCCAGTGCCACGATGCCCTGATAACGCTCACCTTGCTCTGGCGTAATGGTGATCACCAAGTGACCTTGGCCAATCATCTGGTGCAGGCTCATGTCATCGCTGATCTCGCCTTGCAGACGCGCTACGCCACGCAGTTGTTGGTTGTTATCACCGTTGATCACCGCCAGTTTTAGCGGACCGTCACCTTGCAGTTGCACGGTAATGGTGCCTTCAAACTTCAACGTCGCGGTCAGCAGGCTGGTCGCGACCAGCATCTCGCCCAGCAGCTTTTGCACCGGCTGCGGGTAAGTGTGGTTATCCAGCATCCGGCGGTAGGTTTCAGACACCCGTACCAGCTCACCGCGGACGGATACTTTATCAAACAGATAACGATGCAGTTGATCGTGATTATGCATAAGGCTCTCTCAGTGATAGTGAGCCGGGATTAGTCGGACTCACGGTATTTGAATCGGATCAGATCGCGCCGTTCTTTTTTATCCGGCCGGCGATCCGGATGCGGCATCGTCAGGGCATTGAGCTTACGAGCCAGCGTTTGCTGCTCACGCTTTTGCACACTTTCCGCCGTTTCCTGATACATCAATTGGGCGTCAGGCGCGCCGCGGCGCTGTTCGCTCAATTGCCGTATCACCACCGTCCTTTCATCCAGTCCCTGACGCAGGGTGAGGGTGGCACCCAGTTCCACCAGTTTGCTGGGTTTACTGCGTTGACCGTTGTAGTGCACTTTTCCGCCATCGATCATTTCGCGAGCCATCGCACGGGTTTTGTAAAACCGCGCGGCCCACAGCCATTTGTCGAGCCGGATCGACTTATTGCCCTCACAGGGGGCTGATTTTCCGCTCATGCGTTATCCTGCAGCAGCTGAAAACAACGTTGGAATTATCACACGTCTTGCGGCGTAAACCCAATTCTGTGTGGTTAGACTGGCGCTCTGTTAGTTAATGTGGAGGCGCTTTGGTCAGGATCAAGCGCGCAGCGAAAATTGATGGGGATTTCGCGCCGGATCACAGTAAAAACCACAACGTCAGATGTTAATTTTTAGTTACTCATGTTTAATGACGTGAGTAAGATAAACTTTAAGGATAGACCGCGTCACACCATGACGTAAATCGGGCAAAGATCGTGCGTGCGTGAGCGTGCGTCAACAAGGTGTGCGCAGTACCCGATTCACGCACAAGCAGCAAGGAGCGCAGCGGTGCAGCAGCTGACAACCTGGGTTCGCAGGCTACAAGCGCGCAGGCGACTATCTAAGCAGCCCTTAGGGTTGCCGCAAACCCGTGCGGCTAGTACCGCTGGGCATTGGATGCGCCGCGGGTTTGGCGCCGATAAGCTCACGTTAGCGAGTCGTCTGTGTTGGCTTGGGGGGCTCGGCTATGCTGCGGTGTTGCTGTGGCGTATCGGCCAGCCACTGCCGACGGCGACGCCCCAGAGTGCCCCGTTTGCCGCCTCGGCGACCAAAAGTGCGCCCGCAGCCGCGCTGACGGAAGCTGATTTGGGCGTCATTTTCCAGCAGCAGTGGTTCGGCGCGCTAGCGAACAAACCGGTCGCGCCGCCAGTGGTTGCAGCCCCGGCGGCGGTGACAAAACTGAGCTTTATTTTACGCGGCGTGGCACCGGCCAGCGATCCGGCGCGCAGTGTGGCGGTGATTGAAGCGCAAGGTCGCCAGGCCAGTTATATGCCGGGCGAGGCGATTGCTGGTTCAGCCGTGCGTCTGCTGAAAGTCGAGACCACGCAAGTATGGCTGGATAACGGCGGGGTGACGGAGCTACTGGTCTTGCCCGGTGAGCCCAGCAGCCCAGCGGCGTCAACCAAGAGCGCCGGAGTAGCAGTGAGCAAGCCCGCCGCCCCCACGGCGACGGATACCAGTGAGTTGGCAGCGCTACGGGACGAAATAGCCCGAGAGCCGCAAAAGATATTTAGCTATATCCGGCTCAGCCCGGTACGCAAGGATAACGTGCTGGTCGGCTACCGGGTGTCCCCGGGGGTCAATCGACTGCTGTTTGAGCATACCGGATTAAAAGATAAAGACATTGCCGTAGCCCTGAATGGACTGGATCTGACCGACGATCAACAGGCCCAGCAGGCGCTGCGTGAATTACCGGATTTGACCAGCCTGACCCTGACGGTGGTTCGCGATCAAATCCGCTACGACATTCTGATTAGCCCGTAGTGTCACTGCGGCAGGCAGACAAGGATGAGGCATGAAACACAAGGTTGTGGGAAGCCGATGGTCGGCAGTCATGCGCCCAGCACTGGTGTTGCTGGCGGCATTGTGGTGGTTACCCGCCAGCGCCATTGAGGGTGACAACGAGTTTTCCGCCAACTTCAAAAATACCGACTTGGCCACCTTTATCGATACCGTGGCGCGTAACCTGAATAAAACCGTGATCACCGACCCCAGTGTGCAAGGGCAGGTCAACGTGCGCAGCACGGAGCTGTTGAACGAACGGCAGTACTATCAGCTGTTTCTCAATGTGCTGCAGGCCAACGGGTTTTCAGCGGTGGCGATGGATAACGGGGTGATCAAGGTGGTCAAATCCCGTGACGCCAAAACCGAACCCTTGCCGGTGGTGACCGACAACAGTAACCGCTTTGCTGGCGATGAGATGATCACGCGGGTGGTGCCGGTGCGTAATGTGTCGGTGCGCGAGTTGGCCCCCTTGCTACGCCAATTGATTGATAACGCCGGCTCCGGCAACGTGGTCAACTATGATCCGTCTAATGTGATCATGCTAACGGGCCGAGCCTCGGTAGTGAATCGGCTGGCCGACGTGATCCATCGGGTGGATCTGACCGGCAATAAAAGCAATGAAGTGGTGACGCTACAAAACGCTTCGGCACCCGAGATGGTGCGCGTTATCGACAGCCTCAACAAAATCAACGATCAAAACCAGCCCAGCACCCTCAAATCACAAGTGGTGGCCGATGAGCGCACCAACAGTGTAGTGATCAGCGGCGATCCTGCGGTGCGAGCGAACTTGCGCCGCCTGATTAACCAGTTGGATTCGGAAATCCAAAACACCGGCAACAGCCGAGTGTTTTACCTCAAATACAGCAAAGCCGACGATCTGGTGGAAGTGCTCAATCAGGTCAGTGGCAACCTCAAATCAGCCAAAGAAGCCCAGCAAGGGCAGGCCGCTGCTGCCCGTGGTAATACGCTGGTATCGATTGCCGCCAATAAAAATACCAATGCGCTGGTGGTGACCGCGCCGCCAGATATCATGCAGTCGCTGCAAAGCGTGATTGCTCAGCTGGATGTGCGCCGTGCGCAGGTGCATGTCGAGGCGCTGATTGTCGAAGTGGCGGAAGGGAACAACATCAATTTCGGCGTGCAGTGGGGCTCCAAAGATGCCGGTTTAGTGCAATTTGCCAACGGCAACCAGATCCCTATCGGGCCGTTAGCCGGTGCGTTGTATCAAGCTAAGCCAGAAAAAGGCTCCACTGTGGTGAGCGATAACGGCTCCACCACCGTAAACCCAGATAAAAAAGGCGATATCAGCGCCTTAACTGACCTGCTGGCCAGCTACAGTGGCGCAGCAATTGGGATCGTCAAAGGTGACTGGGCGGCCTTGGTGCAGGCGGTCAAAACGGACTCCAACTCCAATGTGCTGTCCACGCCAAGCATTACCACGCTGGATAACCAAGAAGCCTCGTTCATGGTTGGGCAAGATGTGCCGGTGCTGACCGGCTCCACCACCGGCTCCAATAACACCAATCCCTTTAATACCGTGGAGCGTAAAAAAGTCGGCACCATGCTAAAAGTCACACCGCAAATTAACGAAGGTAATGCGGTGCAGCTGACCATTGAGCAGGAGGTATCGAAAGTTGAAGGGCAGACCAATTTGGATGTGGTGTTTGCCGAGCGCAAATTGAAAACCACGGTGCTGGCCGATGATGGCGATCTGATTGTGCTTGGTGGCCTGATTGACGATCAAGGCGGAGAGAGTATCGCCAAAGTGCCATTGCTGGGCGATATTCCAGTGCTGGGGCACCTGTTTAAATCCACCGCCAACAAGAAAGAAAAACGCAACCTAATGATTTTTATCCGGCCAACCATTTTACGTGATGGAATGGCCGCCGATGGGGTTTCGCAGCGCAAATATAACTACATTCGCGCCGAGCAATTGTACCGCGCCGATCAGGGGATGAGCCTGATGCCGCAAACTCCGTTACCGGTGCTGCCGGAGTACGGTAAAGATCCACAGTTTCCGCCTGAAGTGCGCGCCTTCTTACTGGCGCGGGGGATCCCGTTGTGAGTCAGCCAGACAGTGCGCGTCGAGCCCTAACGGGTATCGGTGAAGCGAAGAGCGATGCGGCATCAGCACTCGCTGAGCCGCTCGGCAGCGGAGCACGCCGGCTGCCGTTTGCCTTTGCCCGTCGCTTCCAAGTGCTGGCCGAACAGCGCGAGGGCGCACTGTGGGTCTGTCACAGCCAGCCACTGACCTTAGCGGTGCTACAAGAGTTACGCCGCGTGCTGGGTGAGCCCTTTTTGACGGAAAAGGTGGCCGCTTCACAGTTTGAAGCCTTACTCACTAGCGCCTATCAACGTGATTCCAGTGAAGCGCGCCAGCTGATGGAGGATATCAGCGCTGAGGGGGATTTTTATACCTTGGCCGAAGAGTTGCCGCAGACCGAAGATTTGCTGGCCAGCGAAGATGATGCGCCCATCATCAAGCTCATCAACGCCATGCTCGGGGAAGCCATCAAAGAAGGGGCATCGGATATCCATATCGAAACCTTCGAGAAAGCTTTGCTGATCCGTTTTCGGATTGATGGCGTGCTGCGTGAAGTGCTGCGCCCGAGTCGCAAACTGGCCGCTTTACTGGTATCGCGGATTAAAGTGATGGCCAAGCTGGATATTGCCGAAAAGCGGGTGCCGCAAGATGGCCGCATTGCCCTATTGCTTGGCGGGCGAGCGGTGGATGTGCGGGTGTCGACCATGCCGTCGAATCATGGTGAGCGGGTGGTGCTGCGTTTGCTGGATAAAAACCAAGCGCGGCTGACCTTAAGCAGTTTGGGGATGGATAGCGCAATTCAAACGCGCTTTCGCCGCCTGATTTTCCGTCCCCACGGCATCTTGCTGGTCACCGGTCCGACCGGCTCAGGTAAGAGCACCACGCTGTACGCCGGTTTGCAGGAGCTCAACTGCGAAGAGCGCAATATCCTGACCGTGGAAGACCCGATTGAATATGCCATCGAGGGGATCGGTCAGACCCAAGTGAATCCGAAAGTTGAGATGACCTTTGCCCGTGGCCTGCGCGCCATTTTGCGCCAAGACCCGGATGTGGTGATGGTGGGCGAAATTCGCGATCTGGAAACCGCGCAGATTGCGGTGCAGGCCTCGCTGACCGGTCACTTGGTGCTCTCGACATTGCACACCAATACCGCCGTCGGTGCGGTGACTCGTCTGCGCGATATGGGCATCGAACCTTTTTTGATTGCCTCCAGTTTGCTCGGCGTATTGGCGCAGCGCTTAGTGCGCACCTTGTGTCCGGCGTGCCGCGCACCGCATATGGCCACTGCCACGGAGCGTGCGTTGTTTGCCCCTTTACTCGGCGAACAAATGCCGGCTGAGCTGGTGTTATACCAAGCGGTGGGCTGCGAGCAGTGTAATCACAAAGGCTTTCGCGGACGGACCGGTATTCACGAATTGCTGGAAGCCGATGAAACGGTGCGCGACATGATCCACCGCGATTGCGGAGAGCAAGAGCTGGAAAAATATGTGCGCCGTTTCAGCCACGGGATCCGTGATGATGGCTTGCAAAAAGTGCTGGCGGGGATCACCACCCTGGACGAAGTGCTGCGGGTGACGCGGGAGGGCGGATGAGCGTCTTTCAATATCAAGCGGTGAACTTACAGGGTAAACGCCACAAAGGATTGATTGAGGCCGACTCGGCGCGCCAAGCCCGGCAACTGCTGCGCGAGCAAGGCTTGCTGGCCGAAAGCGTACATGAAACGCGCTCTGCTGCCGACAATCCGGCTAGCGCACATACCCTGCGTTGGCAGCGTGGGATCAGCGCATCTGAGTTGGCACTGCTGACACGTCAATTGGCCACCTTGGTGCAAGCGGCGATGCCACTGGAAGAGTGTTTGCGCGCCGTAGCCGAGCAGTGTGAGAAAAACCGCCTAAAAAGCCTGATGTTGGCGGTGCGCACCCAAGTGCTGGAAGGGCATACCTTAGCTGATAGTTTGCGCGCCTATCCACTTGTCTTTGATGAGCTGTTTTGCGCCATGGTGGCGGCCGGTGAAAAAGCTGGTCACTTGGATGCGGTGTTGAGTCGGCTGGCCGATTACACCGAGCAGCGCCAGTACATGAAAGGCAAATTGCTGCAGGCGATGATCTACCCACTGGTGTTGACGGTGGTGGCCATTGGCGTGATTGCCATTTTGTTGGCCTCGGTGGTGCCTAAAGTGGTGGCGCAGTTTGATCATCTCGGGCAAGCCTTGCCACACAGTACCCAACTGTTGATTGCCCTGAGTGACGGGGTACGCGATTACGGGCTGTGGCTGGTCGGGGCGCTGTTAGTGCTGGGCGTGCTGGTGCAGCGGTTGTTACGCCAACCGGCGCTGCGTTTGCGATGGGATAGGTTTTGGCTGCGTTTACCGCTGCTGGGCAAAGTCAGTCGCGGCCTGAATACCGCCCGTTTTGCCCGCACCTTGAGTATTTTGTCGTCCAGCAGTGTGCCGCTGCTGGAAGGAATGCAGATTGCTGCCAGTGTGGCGTCTAATCGCTATGTTCGCAGCCAGATTTTAACCGCCGCAGAACGGGTGCGGGAGGGCAGCAGTCTACGTGCGGCCCTCGGCAGTAGTGGCCTGTTTCCCCCCATGATGTTGCACATGATTGCCTCAGGGGAGCGCAGTGGTGAGCTAGAGCCGATGCTGCTGCGTGCGGCAGATAATCAGGATCGGGAATTCGAAGCGCTGGTCACGTTGGCGCTCGGTATTTTTGAGCCGCTGCTGATTGTCAGTATGGCGGGGGTGGTGCTGTTTATTGTGGTGGCAATTTTGCAGCCGATGCTGCAGCTCAACAACATGGTCGGGCTGTAAAGAGCGTGGCTGTCAGTGGCGAGTCGAGTGATGAACAAGGAGTGTCAAGCATGCAACGAGTACGCGGTGGTCAGTCGCTAGCACGTGGTTTTACCTTGCTGGAAGTGATGGTGGTGATCGTGATCTTAGGGATCTTGGCCAGCTTAGTGGTGCCCAATTTACTCGGCAATAAAGAAAAAGCCGACCAACAAAAAGTGGTCACTGATTTGGTGGCGCTGGAAAACAGTCTGGATATGTACAAGCTAGATAACAGCGTGTACCCGAGCACCGAGCAAGGGCTGCAGGCGTTGGTCAGTAAACCAGCCGGAACTCCAGAGCCACGCAATTATCGCAATGGCGGTTATATCAAACGCTTGCCACAAGATCCGTGGGGCAATGAGTACCAGTATTTGAGCCCCGGCGAGCAAGGCGAAATTGATATTTACTCGTTAGGCGCCGATGGTCAGGAAGGCGGTGAAGGAACCGCTGCCGATATCGGTAACTGGAATCTGGGTGAGTATCAAAAGTAAATGCCGGCGCGCGGTTTTACCCTGCTGGAGCTGATGCTGGTGGTGTTTTTACTCGGCTTGACCGCCGGAGGCGTGTTGATGACCTTACCGCCATCAGTATCGGCACAGCCGGAGAAAGAGGCCGCCGAGCAGCTATTGCGCCAAATCCAGCAGGTGCAAGATGACGCACTAATGAGTGGCCAGTTATATGGCTTATACCTTGCTCCCGATGGTTATCAGTTTTTACGCCGACAGGCCGACCGCTGGCAACCACTCAGGGAGCCGGCGGCATTAGCTGGTCGACAAGCCCTGCCTGCTGGGGTGCAACTGCAGTGGCAGTTGGGGAGCGATCGTTGGCAGCAGATGCAGCAACAAGAGATGGCGCTGTACCAAAACCGCCTCAGTTTGCATCAGATGCAGGTGTTGCAAGAGGACGCCGATAAAGCCTTGCAGCCACAAGTGTGGCTCGACAGTAGCGCCGATGTGGTGCCGTTACAGCTGGTGTTGCAAGGCGCGTCGCGTACTGCGCGTTGGTTGCTGGAGCGCGATGACAGCGGCCAGTGGCGGCTGCAAGCGGGCCATGAGGGGGCATGATGCAAGCGAAGAGTCATTCGGGTATCTCTCATGCTAGGCACAATCATCCAGCTCAATCCAAACCCTCGCATGGGTTTACTTTACTGGAAGTGCTGGTGGCGCTGGCCGTATTTGCTGGCGCAGCGTTGGCGGTGATGCAAGCGGGCAGCAGCAGTTTACGCAATCTGGCTATCTTGCAAGACAAAATGCTGGCCGGTTGGGTCGCGGAAAACCAGTTGGCACTCTTGTCATTACTCCCGCCCGCCGAGCGTCAGCGTAGTCAGCGCGGCGAAACGCAAATGGCGAATCGCACTTGGTATTGGCGCAGTAAGTCGGTGCCGACCAGTGGCTCGTCACTGACGGCGATTGAGATTCAGGTGAGTCGTCAGCCTCAAGGCAGTGCCGAGGCGGTGTTACGCCGCTATTTTGCCCGTCCGCGCACGGAGTCAGCGCTATGACGGCCAGCCAGCAGTATGCTCGCTCCAGCCGCGGGCGGCCACCTCTACGCCGAGCCAGTCAGCTGGGTTTTACTTTGCTGGAGTTGCTGGTCGCCATCGCGGTGTTTGCGTTACTGAGTTTAGGGATTTATCAGGTGGTTGATGGGGTCCGCCGCGCCGATCAGACGAGCGCAGCGCTGACCGAGCGGATGAACAGCATGCAGCGCGCGATGCAATTGCTGCATAACGACTTTACTCAAGCGGTGGCGCGCCGTCAGCGCAGTGATGGGCTAAGTCGTACGCCGTTACTGAGCGTCGGCGACGGGCTTTTACAATCGCAAGGCGATGGCTGGTTGCTGATCCGCACAGGCGTTGCCAACCCGCAGATGCAACTGCCACGTGGACATCTTCAGCGCGTGGCTTATCGCTTGCTGGACGGGCAATTGCAACGTTTAAGCTGGCCCTTTGCCGACATGCCCGCAGACAGCGAGCCACAGATCCGCACTTTGCTCAGTGAGGTCGAAGGACTGCAGCTGATGGTCTATCACGACGGCCAATGGCAGCGGCAGTGGCAAAATCCGGATGCGCTGCCCAATGCGGTGCGCCTGCGTTTAACGGTTCGCGGCTGGGGAGAGTTGGAGCGCGTGTGGCTATTGCCCGCGGCACCTATTCTGCCGAGTGATAATGGTGCGCCAGAGGGCGACACCAATGGCGGTAGCGAGAGTGGGGGCAGTGGATGAGTGTGACAACGCCGCTCTTGCGCCGAGGCTCGCCGACTACCGGCATGGCGCTGATTTTAGTGTTGCTGATGCTGGCGGTGCTGAGCGTGTTAGCCACCGGCTTCACCTTGCGCTTGCAGCAGCAGATCCGCTATAGCGACAGTCGGCAACAGGCTACCCAAGCCTACTGGTACGCCTTGAGCGCCGAAGAGCAGGCCAGCGCGGAGTTGCAAGCGGCACTGGCCGATGATCCTCGGGCTAATTTGAGCCAAAGTTGGGCGGTGGGTGAGCGGGTGTATCCGGTTAGCGGCGGCGAGATCCGCATCGCCATTCGCGATCAGCAGGCCTGTTTTAATCTCAATGCGCTGGCCGGTATCAAAGCGCAAAGTAGCACTCAGGAACGTCCTCGTATTGCTCAGCAATTGTTAGCCCTCCTAAGCGCCCTTAATACCGCTGAGCAGCCGATTGATGGTTATCAGGCTGAACAGGTGGTCGACAGCCTCTGGGAATATGTGGATAGCGACAGTCAGCTGACTAGCCGTTATGGCGCCGAAGACAGTGAATATTTAGCACGCGCGATCCCGTCACTGACCCCCAATAGCCTACTGGCGGATGACAGTGAACTGCGCACGGTGCAAGGCGTCGATGCGTCGTTGTACCAGCGTTTGCAGCCGTGGATCTGCGCATTGCCACAAACGCGCTGGCAACTGAATGTGAATACCGTCATGCCCGAGCAAGCGCCGCTGCTGCAGGCGTTACTGACACCGTATCTGAGTGCCGAGCAGGCGCAAGCGCTGCTGGCCCGTCGACCGGTGGATGGCTGGCGTGATGCTGCCTCTTTTTGGGCTGAGCCGGAGTTGGCGGCGCTGGATGATACGGCGCGGGGTAAATTGGCGCCACAGCTCGCGCTGACCAGTCGTTATTTTCTGTTAGACGGGCAAGTCACCGTGGGGCGGATCGCGCTGCGGGTTCGTAGCCTGCTGCAGCAAGATCCGGCGTCCGGACAATTTTATGTTCAACGCCATCAGTTCGGAGAGATGCAATGAGTGAGGTATTGCTGCTGCGCGTGATCCCCGGCGCATCGCCACGCTTGTGTTGGTGGCAAGTACAACCGGCCGTGGGCGAGATCCGCGCGCGTGGCGAAAGTGTGTCTTTTGCCGCGTTAGCGGAGGCGCAGCCGAGTTTGCTGGCCTTGCCGCTGTGGCTATTGCTGCCGGGGCAGTGGTTTAGTGTCTGCGCTTGTCGTTTGCCGCCCGCGCGTGGTCGGCAATTAGCGCGTTTGTTACCGGCGTTGCTAGAAGATGAGTTGGCGCAGGATATTGAGACGCTGCATTTTTCTTTATTGCCGCGTCAGCACGACAGTGGGCATGTGGCGGTTATTGAACGCAACGTGCTGCGTCAGTGGTATGAGGCCGCGATAACGAATGGCTTTAATCTGCAAGCGCTGTGGCCTGATTGGCTGGCGTTGCCGAGCCCGTCTTCCTTGTCCGAGCCCAATTTGGCAGTAACGTTGGCTGCAACGTCGGCATCAAGCAGCGCAACGCTCCAACATGCCTCTACTCCCGTGACTCTTACGGTTTTGAGTAGTTCCCATGGGTTATTGGCGCGCCGTTATGATCCGCAGCATCCCCACGATTGGCAAGGATGCAGTGCTGAACCCCTGCTGGCAGCGCCTTTTTTAACCGCGCTTAGCGCGCTGTCTACGTCATCTTCATCAGCCTCTACTGTTTTAGACGTGGCCAAGGATGTGGAGGATGTAGAGGCCGCCTCTGCGCAGCTGCCAGAACATGTTATCGCGCGAGCTAAAGCGCCCGAGACAAAACCCGATGTGGCGCCGCAGGTTGTCTGGTATGGCTTAGCGGCGAGCGCTGAGCAGCTATCGGCATTAGGGTTGCGTGGGCCATTGCCAAAGCAAGTAAATAACGATGAAGGCGCATTGCTGTTACGAGGGGCGAGCGCATTACATCAGCTGCAGCGTCATGGAATATTGGGCGGTGAGTTTGCTCCGCGCAGCGCGCAGGCGCGCCAGTGGCGGCAATGGCGCAGTATCGCGGCGGCAGTGGTGGTGTTGGCGCTCTTGCTAGTCGGTGAGCAAGGCGTGCGCTGGTGGCAGCTAACCCAAGCCGCCGATCAGGCCGCCACGCAAGCCGAGCAGGCATACCGCACGTTATTCCCGCAGCAAACGCGGCGGGTCAATATGCGCGCTCAGCTCAATGCCGTGCTACGCCAGATGCGCGGTCAGCCGCCGTTGCAAGGGCTGGTGCCCTATTTGCGCAAAGTGGCGTTGGCACTGCAAGACCCGGCGCTGAGTCGCCAGCCGTTACAGGTGAAAAGTTTGCAATATCAACGCGATCAGCAAAGTTTGCGTTTGCAGGTGCAAGCGGCCGGGTTTGCGGAGTTGGAGCAGCTGCGCAGCGTCTTGGGGCGCTATTTTCAGGTGGAGCAAGGCGCGCTGAGTCGTGATGGTGCGGGAGTGGCCGGCCGTTTAGTGCTGCGCGATCGCGCGGTACAAAATCAATCGGCGGCCGTGGAGCGGCAAACGCGGGCTGAGCCGCGAATCTCAACGGCACAATAGCTTTGGCGCAGCGTATCGCGTGGCATAAACAGCAGGAGAGCGGGAGCATATGAAGGGATGGCGTAGCCGGTGGTCACAAGCTCAGCAGCGCTGGCAGCAATATTCTGCCCGTGAGCAACGTTTGCTGATGTTGGCGGCGGTGTCGCTGCTGGTTGGCGGATTGTACTGGGGGATTTGGCAGCCGTTGCAGCAGGCGATTAGCCGGCAAGAGACCCGTTTGCAGCAGCATCAGCAGCTGTTACGGCAATTGCAGGTCTCCGAAGCGGCGATCCGGCAGTGGCAACAGCAGCAGGCTGCGCCACAAACGCCGGTTGCAGGCGGCAGTTTGACCGAGCAGGTCAGCCGCAGCGCCGCCAGCTATTCGATTAGCGTGACGCGCATGCAGGCGCAAGATCGCCAAGTGCAACTGTGGTTAGCCGACTTGCCGTTTAACCAACTATTGAGCTGGCTGCTGCGCTTACGCTTGCAATACGGCATTGAGGTGGCGGCGCTGGATTTGTCGTTGGCGGGACAAGGCGGCGTGGTGCGGGTCGACCGGTTACAGCTGGCCTTGCCGTAACCGCCGTGTTGATTACGCAGCGCGATGATCAAGCACTTGGCTCGCCGGTTAAGCGTTTTGCCCCAAAATGCCCGGTAGCAACGTGCGGTAATCGCGGATCCCCGGATGACGGGCAAAGCGGATGACATCTGCTGCTGAGTCTGGATTTTCCACTCCCAAGCAATAGCCAATGCCAAATTGGCGCGCGGCATCCAATATCACTTCCGCATCATCAACAAACAAGGTTTGTGCCGGATCAAATTGCACGTCTTGTTGTACCTGCTGCCATAAGCGCTGATCTTCTTTCGGTACCCCATAGTGGTGGGTTGAGATCATGCCATCGAGGTATTCATCCAGCGCCGTATGCTCGACTTTAACCGCCAAACTGTAGGGATGCGCGTTAGTCAGCAAAATAGTACGGCGACCACTTTGGCGCAGCGCCTGTAAAAATGGCAGTGTATCTTCACGCAGGCGCGCGGTTGGCCCGTGTGCGGTGGTCATGGCGTAAATATCCAGCTGCAGCCGGTCACTCCAATAATCAAAGCAGTACCAGTTCATGGTATGGCGCACCGCATGGTATTCGGCGCGGATCAGCGCACGGGCTTGCTCCAACGGAATTGCGCGCGCAGCAGCCAGTGCTTGCGGCACTTGTTGCAGCCAAAATTCGCTGTCGAATTTCAGGTCTAGCAACGTACCGTCCATATCCAGCAGTACCGTTTCAATTTGGGACCAGGGAAGAGCAGGAGACATCAGAATTTCCTTGTAATCACGGCTTGCCGTGGTTGCCCTGCATGCGACACAATAATCGCAGCAGCAGGTTAACATCACAGCGACATGGCCACGCATAACCAATCAGGCGGTATAAAGTACATGTGCATTCAGGATGAACGCAAACAAAAACCGGCAATTTTGGCGGTGGAGTCGGTAGCGCGCTCGCGCTTGTTCCATGTGGAATCGGTCGCCTTGCGTTTTACCAATGGCGTTGAGCGAGTATACGAGCGGATGCGCCCGAATCAGCGCGAGTCGGTGATGATTGTCCCGGTGGTTGGCGATCAATTGCTGCTGATCAGCGAATACGCGGTGGGTGTGGAAGGCTATGAGTTGGGCTTCCCCAAAGGTTTGGTCGACCCCGGTGAAAGCGTGCTGGATGCCGCTAACCGTGAGCTGATGGAAGAGGCCGGTTTTGGTGCGCGTGAGCTGACGGTCTTAAAATCGGTGCGTATGGCACCGGCTTATTTTTCCAGCCACATGACCTTGGTGCTGGCGCGCGATCTTTATCCACAGCGCTTAGAAGGCGATGAGCCGGAGCCCTTGGATCTGATTTACTGGCCGCTGAGCGAGATTGACCGCTTATTGGCTCATCCTGAATTTAATGAGGCCCGGGCGATGACCGCGCTGTTTATGGTGCGTGACTGGTTGCGCGCCGAAGCGCAGTCTGACGGCCAGCCGTAAACACTTTAACGCGTGAGGATCCCAGCATGACTCCACAGGCGCTGTTATCGCCGCTATTGGCGATAGCCGAAGAAGCGGGGCGACATATTGCCGCTATCTACCAACAGGGCAACATCAATCCGCAGCTCAAAGCTGATCACACCCCAGTGACTAACGCCGATTTGGCAGCCCATCGGTTGCTGTGTGAACGCTTGCAAGCCCTGACACCGGAGATCCCAGTGCTCTCCGAAGAAGATTGCCAGATTGCGCTGGCCGAGCGCGCTGCCTGGCCGCGTTACTGGCTGATTGACCCATTAGATGGCACCCAAGAGTTCATCTACGGAAGCGGTGAGTTCTCCACCATGATTGCCTTGATGGACAACCATCAACCGGTGATGGGGGTGATTTATGCGCCGATGACCCAAATGTGGTATTACGCGGTACAAGGTCAGGGAGCGTATAAACGCGATCAGCACGGCCAAGAGACTCGGCTGCAGATCCGCGCCACCGCACCGGATAGCCACAGTTTGCGCGTCGCGGTGAGCCGCCGACAATCGTTACCACGGTTGCAGCAGCAGTTAAATCCACAGTGGAATTATCAATTTGTTCCGTACGGTTCGAGCTCGCTGAAAAGCTGTATGGTGGCGGAAGGGCTGGTGGACTGTTATTTGCGTTTAGGCCCGACTGGCGAGTGGGATACCGCGGCAGCGCAGTGCATTTTGCATGAAGCGGGCGGTGACCTGCGCGATTTGCATCTTGAGGCGCTGACTTATAATCGGCGTGACACGCTGGAAAACCCCGATTTCATCAGTTTTGGTAATCCCGCATTGCCGTGGAAAACCATTCTTACCAATTGCTGATAAGTGAATCAGAAGTGGCATAGCCGCTAAGCGGGTTCAACGTTACACTAAAACTCAGTCTTGATTAACTGGGTGATCGTGTTTGCATTATGGGAAAGCGTCTGCCGCTGAGTATCGGGTGTATTGAACCGCTGTCTATTGCACGGCCGGTTCGCTATGAAAAATTGGCGTTGGTGTGCGAAGGGGGCGGTCAGCGTGGAATTTTTACTGCCGGGGTGTTGGATGAGTTTCTCGGCGATAACTATTACCCGTTTGATCTGATCTTGGGCACCTCTGCCGGTGCGCAGAACGCCTCGGCCTATGTTCTCAATCAAGCCGGTTATGCCCGTAATGTGATCACCCGTTTTACCACTCAGAAGCGCTTTTTTAGCCCAGTGTCGTTCGCCACCGGCGGCCATATGCTGAATCTGGATTGGTTGATGGATTCGGTCGCGCAAATTTACCCACTGGCGTTGGATCGCGCCCAAGCGCGTTTGCAAGATCGCGAATTTCTGATGTGCGCCTCGCGCTACGATGACTTCCAGCCGGTGTACATGTCAGCCAGTGCCGATAATTGGCACGATGCGATGAAAGCGTCGTCGGCGATCCCCGGTTTATACCGTAACGGTGTGGATGTGGGTGGTGTGCGCTATTGGGATGGTGGAGTCAGCGCGGCGATTCCGGTTGAAGAAGCTTATCGGCGCGGCGCCGATCTGATTGTGGTGATCCGCACTGTGCCTTCTGAGCCCTACTATACCTCGGAGTGGTTGAGCCGCTTTAGCAAGTGGTTGTCGCACAGCAAATTCCATCATATGGCGCAGATGGTTGAGCACCACGAGCACTGCTATAAGCAGACTCAGCATTTTTTATTAAATCCGCCCGATAAGCTGCGCATTATCGAGATTTTCCCGCCCCATACCTTGGCCAGTAAAACCTTAGGTAGCAACCAGACCGAGCTGGATCACGACTATTGGATTGGCCGTCATTGTGGCCGTTACTTCCTGTCTGCGGTCGCGCCTTGGCTAAAGCATGCTTAAGTTGCACGCATCTGACCTCAGTCAGCGCTAACACTGCCAACTGGGGACAATAAAAAAGGGCAGCTTACGCTGCCCTTTTTTAGTGCTGTATCCGAGACATGTGTTCTAAACGCGCCACCGATTAAGGTGGCGCGCACACTTAGAACAGCTCTTGCTGTGAGCCTGAACTGCTATCAAAGATAGTGGTTCCCACTTCATGGGTGGCTTTTTCAGTCGGTTCAGTGCCTGGGATGAAGTATTCGACGCGGCTGCGTCCGGTACCATCGGCCAGCTTACCGGTTTGCATATCGATAGGAATACTCAAAATGCCGTCCGGAATCTGCTTCGGCTGCTCAGGCACGCCTGCTAAGGTTGACTGCATGAAGCTATCCCATGCTGGCTGCGCTGATTTAGCGCCCCCTTCGTAGCCGGAGATCTGCTGGCCTTTCAGGTTCGGGTTCTGGGTGGTGCGACCCAGCGTCCGACGGTGATCGTCAAAGCCAATCCAGACAGAAGTCACGGTCTGCGGACCATAACCGGAATACCACGCATCTTTCGAGCTGTTGGTGGTACCGGTTTTTCCGCCGATATCATGACGCTTGAGCAGACGCGCGGCACGCCAGCCGGTGCCTTGCCAGCCACCACCCGGTTCACCCCAAATCGCCGATTCCAGCGCATCGCGGATCAGGAACGCCAGTTGGGTGCTGATCACGTGTGGCGCATAGCCTTCGCTTTCCTCTTTCTTCTCCAGCAGTGGGGTATCCACGTGCTCGATTTGTGGTGTTGGCACTACGCCATCTTGGGTTGGCAGATCTTCGGTCAGCGCATTGCCCAATACCGCCGCTTTTGGCGTTTCGCCATACACTACCGGAATGTTGCAGGTACCGGTGCAGGCGACCAGCGGTTTGGCTTCTTCCAGCAGTTTGCCGTTAGAGTCTTCAATCTTGCTGATGAAGTATGGCGTGATCAGATAACCGCCGTTGGCAAATACCGAGTAACCGCGCGCCACTTCCAGCGGGGTAAACTCGGCCGCACCCAGTGCCAGTGATTCATAGCGCGAGATGTTGGCGGGGTTAAAGCCAAAACGCTCTAAGAAATCGGCGGCAAAGTTAACGCCAATTGCGCGCAGTGCCCGCACCATCATCACGTTCTTCGACATCCCCAGACCCACGCGTAAACGCAATGGACCGTCATACACCGCAGGGGAGTTTTTCGGCCGCCAGTCACTGCCCGAGCCAGAATCCCACCGGGTAATCGGCGCATCGTTGAGGATGGTCGCCAAGGACAGCCCTTTATCCAGCGCCGCGGCATAGATAAATGGCTTGATGTTAGAACCAATCTGACGGGTCGCTTGTGTAACCAGATTGAACTTGCTCTGGTTGAAGCTAAAGCCGCCGACAATCGCTTTCACCGCACCATTTTCTGGATTGAGGGAGATCAGCGCCGAGTTCACATCCGGAATTTGGCCCAGCCACCACTGGTCGTTGACTTTGCGTACCCAGATTTGTTGGCCGGTTTTCAGCACATCGCGCGCATTTTTCGGTGATGCACCTTGGCGGGTATCACTGATAAACGGACGTGCCCACTTGATGCCATCCCAACTTAAGGTAATGTTTTGGCCATCGGCCAGTACCACATTGGCGGACTTGTCCTGTACCGCAGTCACGGCAGCGGCTTGGAACGGGCCATAGGTCGGCAGCGCCTTGAGACTGCTGACAATCTTGCTCAGATCCCACGCTGGCTCACTGCTGTTCCACAATTGATTGGCCGCCCCGCGATAGCCGTGGCGCAGATCGTAATCAATCACGTTGTTTTGCAGTGCCTGCTCAGCCGCCAATTGAGTGGTGGAGTCTACCGTGGTAAAGACTTTGAAGCCTTCGGTGTAGGCCTCTTCACCATAGCGGTTGACCATCTCTTGGCGCACCATTTCGGCCAGATACGGCGCGTGCAGCTCGATTTCAGCGCCATGGTAACTGGCTACAATCGGCTGGCTGATCGCTTCTTGGTACTGCTGTTGTGTGATGTAACGCTCTTCCAGCATCCGCGACAGCACCACGTTACGGCGCTGTTCGGCGCGGCTTAACGAGTACAGTGGGTTGAGAGTTGATGGCGCTTTCGGCAGACCGGCAATCACTGCCATCTCACCTAAGCTCAACTGGCTGACATCTTTACCAAAATAGACTTGTGCCGCAGCCCCCACCCCGTACGAGCGGTAGCCGAGATAAATCTTATTCAGGTACAAATCCAGAATTTCATCTTTAGTCAGCAGCTGCTCGATTCGCAAGGCCAAGAAAACCTCTTTGACTTTACGCATCAAAGTTTTTTCCGGACTTAAGAAGAAGTTACGCGCTAACTGTTGCGTAATGGTGCTGGCGCCCTGTTTTGCATGACCGGCGGTCAAAGAAACAAAGGCAGCTCGCAAAATTCCAATCGGATCAATACCGTCGTGTTGATAAAAACGGCTGTCTTCTGTTGCAATGAAAGCATCCACCATCAGCGGTGGGATCTGTTGTAAGGTCAGCGGGATCCGGCGCTTTTCACCAAACTGAGAAATCAGTTTGCCATCGGCACTGTAAACCTGCATCGGGGTTTGCAAACGCACATCGCGCAGGGTTGTTACATCCGGCAATTGCGGTTTGACATAGACATATAAGCCGTACACCGAAGCTGCTCCCAAGAGGATGCAAGCCAGTGTAACGACCAAAAAATACTTTATGAGCTTCACCTGAGAATTCCCGCGACTAAAGCACCGAACGGTTTATAAACACTAAGTGCGTAGTATAAAGGCAAGCAATGAAAGGGTAACCCCTTTGCTGATTTTTTCTTCGCACTTTGGCGAATTGACTGATTTTTTTGAATTTTGAAGTTACATCTTTGACATGGTGTCTTTAAAGCCGGGCTTTACAGGGCGCCGTTAGCAGGCATCGCAAGGATGCAGGGAGAGACATGTTTGCACGCTCTGTCAGTGTAGGGTTAGACATTGCCAGCGATGCGGTGCGCGTGGTGTGGTGCCGTTCGCGCCGGCAGGGCTGGGAGTTACTGGGCTGGCACAGTATTAATGTGCCAGCCGGTACGTTTCAGGGCGATCGTTTGATCTCCCCTGACGCGTTACGTGACGTATTAAGTCAAATTGACAAAATTCTGCCGCGCCGTCTGGCGCGTTTATGCATTGCGCTGCCGGGGGCGGCGGTGATGCAAAAAACCTTAATGGTGGATGCCTTTTTAACCGAGCAGGAGCGCCTGTTTCGGGTCGAGGCTGAATTACCCTCATTATTCCCGCTACCGCCGCATGAGCTGGCTTTCGATTTTCGCGCTGAAGGGGCGGAAACCGCCAATGGCCGCTTGAAACTGGTGGTCACCGCGGCACGCCGTGAGTTGATGAATGATTATCTGGCGGTGTTGCAAGGCGCGGGTTTACAAGCCGATATCGTCGATATCACGCCGCTGGCGCTGCGCCGTGCGTTGGAGCAAGCACAGGCGGCGCTACCGCCGGCACTGGAGCTGGAGCAGCAACTGCTGGTGCACTTGTCGGCGCGTAATCTGCTTGTGACCTCGGTCCCCGGCAGTCCGCTGTTTTTCCGCGATCAGCCGCTGAACATCCCGCAAAGCGAAGGCAATTCGGTGCCGCCGGCACTGCTGCAAGAGCAATGGTTGAGCGAAGTGACCCGTCAACTGGGGCTGATCCGCCAGATGTATCACTCCACCGGCCGACAATCCAGTGGCCTGCTGGTCAGCGGCCAACTGCGCGAAAGCGATACCCGCGTGTTGAGCACGCAACTGTCAGTGCCAGTACAGGGCTGGTCGCCGTTTGCCGGTTTATCGCTGGCGGTCAGCGTACCGCAGCAAGAGGATGCGTGGCCGTTTACCTTGGCTTGTGGTCTGGCGGTCTGGGAGGGTAACTGATGAAAGGAATCAACCTGTTACCTTGGCGTGAGTTGGAGCGGCAACAGCAACAGCAGCGCTTTGTCCGTCAGGTCGCCGTGTGGGGCGGTTTTTGGTTTTTGATTTTGGCCGGGGTCTGGTTTGGCATTGATCAGCTGAATACCCATCAACAGTCGCGCTTGAGCCGCTTGCAATCGGAAATCCAGTTGTTGGATGCCAAATTGGCGGAGCTGCGCGACATCAAAGCCAAAGAAGAGCTGGTGAACAAGCGGATCACCGCCGTATCGGCACTGCAAAAGCAGCGCGATCAGGTTACCCGACTGTTTAACCTGCTGCCGTTGGTGGTGCCGACCGGGGTGTACATCGACAAAATTACCCTCAATGGCGAGCGGGTCGAAATTGCTGGGCGCAGTGAATCGAACGTGCGTTTGTCGTCGATGGTGCGGCAGGTGGAGTCGTCATATTGGCTGGATGGGGTGTCCATTGACGCCATCGTGGCCAACAAAAACGGTACCCAATTCGATGAGTTCAAGATGCGCTTCCAGTTGCTGGCCGACATGAAGCAGAAGCTCGGGGAGATCAAAGGATGAGCCAATGGAGTGAACTGGATTTAGACCAGATTGCCTACTGGCCGCGCAAGATGCAGTGGGCCTTCGTCAGTATCGCGACCTTGGTGATCTTCGCACTGGCCGGTTGGTTTGTCTTGCTGCCGGGTTGGCAAGCCTATGAGGATGCGCAGGCTAAAGAGCAAGAGCTGCTGACGCAAATTCGCAGTAAAGCCAATCTGGCCGCTCAGTTACCGGCGGCCCGTGAGCGTTACCGTCAGCTTAGCAATCAACTGGCGACCTTGAGCCGTCAGCTGCCTTCGCAAGACGAACTGGCCTCGTTGCTGGACTCCATCACCATGGTGGGGACGCGTAACGGCATGCAGTTTGACCGCATTAACTGGATGAATCCGCAGCCGCAAGGGCTGTTGCAAGCCTTGCCGTTGCAGCTGGAGCTGAAAGGCTCGTTTGGCGAGCTGGGGCAATTTTCCAGTGATATCGCCTTGCTGCCGCGCATCATCACCTTGAGCGATCTGACCTTGGAGCGTAAGCAAGGTGAGCAGTTGGGTTTCTCGGTGCGCGCAACCACCTTCCGCCTGCTCAGCGCCGATGAGCTGAAGGCCCAGCAAGCGGAGGCGAAAAAATGAGACGGACTACCCCACGTCGGCCGCTGAGAGCCGGCGCTTTGCTGGGCTCACTGTTACTGCTGGCGGGCTGTGACTCGGGCGAGCAGCAAGATTTAGAAACGGTACTGCAAGACATTTACCAAGAAGTGCCGCAAGAGCGGATCAGTGCACCGAAAGCGCTGGAGCGGACTGGGCGTTTGCTGTTTGTGGCTGCGCCGCTACGCAATCCTTTTATGACGCCACAGATGGAAGTGGCCGGTGATCGCGGCTTTGATTGCGCGCAGCCGAATACCGAGCGCAAGAAAACCGCCCTGGAGCAGTACGGACTGGAGAAACTGAAATTCCGAGGCGTGATTGGCGATAAAAGTCAGCTGTGGGCATTGGTGGAAACGCCCGATTCTGAATTGGTGCGTATCGGTCCGGGGGATTTTCTCGGTTTGAACTGGGGAACCCTAGAAACCGTATCGCCGAATAAGATTGAGCTGCGTGAGATGGTCAGTGACGGACGGGGTTGCTGGCAGCAGCGGCAAGTGGCTATGACGCTGGATACTTCGCCTTTTGGCGCCTGATAAGCAGAGTGTGAAGACAGGATAAGAAGATGATGAAGGGAGCAGTGCGCAGTTTACGCTACTGGATGGTAGCCGGAGTCTGGTTCGGGTTGATGTCCCCGGCCTGGGCCGCCACACTGGAAGACGTCAAATTACGGCAAGAAGGCGATCGTTTAGCGGTCAGCATGATCTTCGATCAGCCGGTGGCTACCCCTGCGCAGCAGCGTGATACGCTGGCAAACACGCTGGCCCTGACGTTTTCGCAAGTGGATAAAAGCAAACTGGGTAATACCATTCGGGTGAATAACCCGATGTTGCGTGGCATTAACATCAAGCCCTCCTCCAAAGGTACCAAGATTGGTTTTGATCTGGTGCGTCAGGAGCCGTTTGAGCTGCGCGCTGAAGGCAAAAGCTACATCTTGCTGCTGGGGCAAACCCGCTCGACGGAGCAAGTACAGCAAAATAACCCGATCCTCAAACCCACCGGCAGCAGCCTGCTATCGGTGGATTTTGTGCCCCGCGGTGACGGGCAGGCCGAGCTGACCTTAAACTTTGTCCAGCCGCCGGCTGATTTGGCAATTCGGCAAAGCAGTGGCCGTTTGGTGCTGGATTTACCGCGCACCACCGTGGCCGGTGATGCCTATAAGATGGATGTTAGCCGCCGTGGTACACCGGTGAAAACCATTCGCAGCGAAGCCACCGGACAGAACACCCGCTTGTTACTGGATCTCAAAGGTCCGGTGGATTATGACCAGCAGCGCATCGGTTCGCAGGTGAAAGTGCAAATTCGCCGCGCTAACTCGGCGCGGGCGCAGGTGAATAATCCGGCCCAGTACAGCAAACCTATCTCTTTGAATTTCCAAAATGTTCCTATCCGTACTGTGCTGCAGGTGATTGCGGACTATAACCAGTTCAACTTGGTCACCACTGACAGCGTGCAAGGGGAGATCACCTTGCGTCTGGATAATGTGCCGTGGCAGCAAGCACTGGACATTATTCTGCGTGCCAAAGGCTTGGATAAGCGGATCGACGGCAATGTGCTGTTAGTCGCGCCGAGTGAAGTGCTGATTGAGCGCGAGCGCCGGGAGATGGAAGCGGACGCGCAGGTGAGCGAATTAAAACCGCTGCAAACTGAATACATCGATATCAACTTTGCCAAAGCCTCTGAAATTGCTGCCATGCTGACGGCACCTAATGGTCGCATGCTCTCTTCGCGCGGCTCGGTCTCGGTGGATGAGCGCACCAACACCTTGCTGGTCCGCGATATTGATACCGTGCTGGATACCGTGCGGCAGATGGTGGCTTCGCTCGACCGTCCGGTGAGCCAAATCCAGATTGAAGCGCGTATCGTGACCATCAACGACGAAAGCTTGGATGAGCTGGGCGTTCGCTGGGGCATGCTGATGGATACCGGTAATGGCGGCATGATTGGCGGCTCGGTGGAGGGTAACTTAGGCGCGATTGGCGCTTTGGATCAAAAACCGACCGTGGATGATTTCTTGAACGTCAACATGCCAGCCTCATCTGGCGCGGCCTCGATTGCGTTCCAGATTGCCAAAATCAACGGCAAGTTGCTGGATCTGGAGCTGTCGGCGCTGGAGCGAGAAAACAACGTGGAGATTGTGGCGAGCCCACGTTTGCTGACGGCGAACAAGAAACAAGCCAGTATCAAACAGGGTACGGAGTTGCCGTATGAAGTGGCCAGCTCTAGCGGCGCGTCCACTATCGAATTTAAAGATGCGGTGCTCGGTTTAGACGTTACCCCGCAAATTACCCCGAACGGACAAATCATTCTGGATCTGAAGGTCAGCCAGAACTCGCCAGGCAAGGTATACAAGATTGGGCGCGGCGAAGCGGTGTCGGTTGATAAGCAAGAAGTCGAAACGCAAGTTTTGGTCGATGACGGGGAAACAGTTGTACTCGGCGGCGTATTCCAGCACACTACTATCAAAGGTGTAGATAAGGTGCCGGTACTGGGGGATATTCCTGTCATGGGACGGTTATTCCGTCGTGATATGGATAAAGCCGGAAAACGTGAGCTTGTGATTTTTGTTACCCCGCGCGTGGTTCAGCAGAACATGAACCGCCCGGTGAGCACTGATCCTATCAGTGGTTAACCCTCTCTCCTTGATGATGGCTTTCGAAAACTGCAGCAGCGGTTTTCGAAAGCATTGCCTTTATGCAGTTGCCAAACCGGCACGACTCTTGAGATAATTTTTAGTCTGATCTCGCACTACGTTCTTATGAGGATTCAGGTCATGTCTCGTCATCGCATTTTTTGACGGGGCGAGGTGTATTTAAACGTTGTTTTAAGCAAAAACCGAAAAACATGGCAGAGAAACGTAATATTTTCCTAATCGGGCCTATGGGCGCCGGTAAAAGTACTATCGGCAGATATCTGGCGCAGATGCTGAATATGGAATTTTTCGATTCCGATCAGGAAATCGAACGCCGCACTGGCGCCGATATCAGCTGGGTATTTGACGTTGAAGGCGAAGAAGGTTTTCGTGTTCGCGAAGAAAAAGTAATCAATGACCTGACGGAAAAGCAGGGGATCGTATTGGCCACCGGTGGTGGTTCCATTCAATCCCGCGAAACGCGCAACCGTCTGTCCGCGCGCGGAATCGTGGTTTATCTGGAAACAACCATCGAAAAACAGCTGGCTCGTACCCAGCGTGATAAGAAGCGGCCATTGCTGCAGGGCGATGTGGAGCCACGCGAAGTGCTGGAAGCACTGGCGGCCACGCGTAACCCGCAGTATGAAGAAATTGCCGACATCACTATTCGTACGGATGATCAGGGTGCCAAAGTGGTGGCCACACAGATCATCGAGATGCTGGAACAGCAGTAACTAACGTTAGGAAAGTTATGCCATGGAAAGGATCACCGTAGAATTGGCGGAACGTAGCTACCCTATCACGATTCAAGCCGGGCTGCTTTCGCACCCGGCTTCTTTTCATCCGCTGCGCGCGGGTGACAAAGTGATGGTGGTGACCAATACCACGCTAGAGCCTTTGTATCTGCAGACCGTGTGCCACAGCTTGCGCACGCTGGGCTGTCAGGTCGAGACGCTGGTGTTGCCCGATGGTGAGCAGTACAAAACCTTGACCATTTTGGATCAGGTTTTCTCTGCCTTGCTGGCCGGCAATCATGGCCGAGATACCACGTTGGTGGCGCTTGGCGGTGGTGTGATTGGCGATCTGACTGGTTTTGCGGCGGCCTGTTATCAGCGCGGGGTACGGTTTATCCAGATCCCGACTACGCTGTTGGCGCAGGTAGACTCTTCTGTTGGCGGAAAAACGGCGGTTAATCATCCGCTGGGTAAAAACATGATCGGGGCGTTTCACCAGCCGGTGTCGGTGGTGATGGATACCGATACCCTGCGTACCTTACCGGCGCGGGAGTTTGCGGCCGGTTTGGCGGAAGTGATCAAGTATGGTGTCATCATTGATGGCGCATTTTTTGCTTGGTTAGAGCAGCATCTGGAGCAGGTGCTGGCACTGGAGCCGCAGGCGGTGACCTATTGTCTGCGTCGCTGCTGTGAGCTGAAAGCGCAGGTGGTGGCGGCAGATGAAACCGAACAGGGGCAGCGCGCGTTGCTGAACCTGGGACACACCTTTGGTCACGCTATTGAAGCGGAGATGGGCTACGGCGTTTGGCTGCATGGCGAAGCGGTCGCTGCTGGAATGATGATGGCGATGGTCACGTCGCGTCACCTGGGGCTGGCCACTGACGCCGATGTAGCACGGCTACGCGCCTTGTTACAGCGCGCCGGTCTTCCTGTGCAAGGCCCCGCTGCCATGGCGGCAGACGCTTATCTGCCGCATATGTTGCGGGATAAGAAAGTGCTGGCGGGCACGCTGCGTCTGGTTTTACCACACGGGATCGGACAGGCCAGCGTCGTCAGCGGAACCGATCAACAGGTTGTTCTGGCAGCGATTGCCGAATGCCGGGGTTAAGTAGAATTCGATGGAAAACACACCCTCTCGTCTGTGGGTTGAGCTGGACTCGCAGACTCAAGTACTCTCACGCGTCCGTTTTCTGAGCCGCTTTGGCTCACCGTTTATTCATATCAGCGGACCGGAAGGGGCCGGAAAGAGCTTTTTGGCCCAACATCTGCTGGATGAGCAAGATCCCGAGCGGGTACGTTGTGCGCTGCTTGCCGGTCGTAAAGATCAGGCAGATACCTTGGTGCGCTCATTACTGGTGCACCAACTGGTGGATCAAGCCGCTTACGATGATGCCACGCCACTGGCCGAATTTTTGCCAGAGCTTGCCCGTGAAGGGCGTCGCGATCTGCTGATTATTGTCGATGATGCGCAGCTGTTGTCTGACGCCATGTTGATGGAGTTATGGCAACTGGCGGGCACCAGCCGTCAGGCTGGTAATCGTCGTTGTGCCGTGGTGCTGTTTGGTCCGGCCGAGGGGTTGGCTGAGCGTATCAAAGCACTGCCGGCGCAGCAGGGTGTGGCGCAAATGACCATCGATGTGCCGCAGCTGACCCGCGCCGAAGCCTTGACCTTGATGAAGGCTGCTTTAGTCCGTGCGCAGCGTCCGGCGCAGGATGCAGAAGCGTTGCTGGGTACAGCATTGCGCCCCGGCGCGGTGCTGGCGGCAGCGGAAAAGCCGCTGTTACCAGAGCCTGAGCCCGATTTATTGCCTAAACCGCGGGCACAGCGCGCCAAAGAGTCTCGCTCACGGGTTGGCCTGATCAGCTTAGCCGTCTTGGTACTGCTGGCTCTGGGCGCCGGTACGTGGGTGTGGCTGTCTGAGCACTCCGCGCCAGCCAAATCCACCTTTACCCCAGGCGATCGCGCCGCATCCGTCTCCAGCCAGCCGTTAGGTGGTCAAAGCGATGCGTCAAGCGCGGAAAAAGTATTGCCGAAGGTCGATGGGGCGCCATTGGATCCGGTCCCAGACGTTAAAGGCCGTCTCAATAGCGGTGAGGTCGAGCCGATTCAGCAAAACGAACAAGTGCGTTTGACCGAGCAAAGTCCGGTGGCGCAAATCACTGCGCCAGCAGAGCCGGGTGAAACTACACAGGCCCAGATCCTGCCGCAAACTGGCAAGCGCGTGGTGTTACCGGGCAACGTAGTGGATGCCCTGGTGGCGGCTGAGCAGCAAGTCCAGCAAGCGGCCACCCCGACTGCGCCAGCGACTAACGCAAATGCCGCTGAGGAAGCCAAACCGGCTGCGACCAGCACAAGTGATAGCGCTACGGCGACCTCGACGGCGATCAGCCCAGAGCAAGCGGCGGCGGCCAAGCGTGCCGAGTCAGCGAAAGCGGACAACGCCAAAGCGACGGCCGCAAAAGAAACGGCTGCCAAGCCAGCCAGCAGCAAGCGTCGTCACAGCAGCCGTCTGAGCGGTGATACTGAGCTGGAAAAAGCGTCACCGAAGCACTATACCGTGCAGTTGTCAGGCTCCCATTCGCTCAAAGATGCGTGGCATTTTGTTGAGAAAAGTGGCTTGGCCTCCAAATTACGGGTGTATGAAACACGCCGTAATGGACGGGCTTGGTACGTGGTGATCATGGGCAATTATCCAACGGTAGCCCAAGCCAAGCAGGCGATTAACACCCTGCCAACGGCAATGAAAGCGGATCAACCGTGGGTGAAGTCATACCGTCAGGTGCAAACTGAACTGAAGCGGGCGCAATAACCCACTGCAGCGGCTAATTAAACTGAGTACAATTAGCCGCTTTAATGCAGTCTAGAAGTGGCAGAACACACAGCATGAAGAAGTACCGCGCGTTTCTCAAATGGGCCGGGGGCAAGTACAGCCTGGTTGATGAAATCCGCCGCCACTTACCGTCGGGGCAGTGTCTGATTGAGCCGTTTGTCGGCGCTGGCTCGGTATTTTTGAATACCGATTTTGAAGAGTATGTGCTGGCGGACATCAACAGCGATCTGATCAATCTCTACAATCTGGTCAAGCAGGATGTAGACAGCTTTATCGCCGATGCCCGTCAGTTGTTTACCCCCGAGCATAACTGCGCGGAAGCCTATTACCGCCTGCGCGATGAGTTTAATCAGACGGTTGATCCTTATCGTCGCGCGGTGATTTTTCTGTATATGAACCGGCATGGCTTTAATGGCCTGTGTCGTTACAACCTGAAAGGCGGTTTTAATGTGCCGTTCGGGTCGTACAAGAAACCCTATTTCCCAGAGCAAGAGCTGCGCTTTTTTGCGCACAAGGCGCAGCGCGCGACCTTTGTGTGTGAAAGTTATGCCCAGACTTTGGCGCGGGTAGATAAACACTGCGTGGTGTACTGCGATCCGCCGTATGCTCCGCTTTCGACCACCGCGAACTTTACCACGTACCACAGCAACGGCTTTTCGCTCGATGATCAGGCCACCTTGGCCGAGCTGGCCGATCAGATTGCAGCCCATCAGCGGGTGCCGGTTCTGATCTCCAATCACGACACGCCGTTGACGCGCCGCCTGTATCAAGGGGCGCAATTGAATGTGGTACAGGTTAAGCGCACCATTAGCCGTAATGGCGGTAGCCGCAATAAAGTCGGCGAGCTGTTGGCGCTGTTTACGTCCGGCGGATGTAAAGCGGGGTGACGGTGGGCGCAAATCGCGCTCATGGTGGTGGTGACCTTTTACGATTGATTTGCTGGAGAGCTGGAAGATGAAGGATTTCCTCATTGCGCCATCAATTTTATCGGCGGACTTCGCCCGTTTGGGGGAAGACGTAGCCAAGGTATTGGCGGCCGGTGCTGATGTAGTGCACTTTGATGTCATGGATAACCATTATGTGCCGAATCTGACGATTGGCCCGATGGTGTGTCAGGCTCTGCGCAACTACGGCATTACTGCGCCGATTGATGTGCACCTGATGGTAAAACCGGTTGATCGCATCATCCCAGATTTTGCCAAAGCGGGCGCCACCTACATCACCTTCCATCCGGAAGCCTCTGAGCATGTCGATCGCACCTTGCAACTGATTAAAGATTGCGGCTGTAAAGCCGGTCTGGTGCTCAACCCAGCCACCTCGCTAAGCTATCTGGATTACGTGATGGATAAGCTGGATGTGATTTTGCTGATGTCGGTGAACCCAGGCTTTGGCGGTCAGTCGTTTATTCCAGCCACGCTGGATAAGCTGCGTGAAGTGCGTCGTCGCATTGATGCCAGTGGCCGCGATATCCGCTTGGAGATCGATGGCGGGGTGAAAGTCGACAATATCCGTGACATAGCAGCGGCTGGCGCGGACATGTTTGTGGCCGGCTCGGCGATTTTTAGCCAGCCAGATTACGCGGCGGTGATTGCTCAGATGCGCGCGGAGCTGGAGTTGGCGGTATGATGCGTTTTTCCGGGGTGCGCAGCGTGGTCTTTGACCTCGACGGCACTCTGATTGACAGCGTACCGGATTTGGCGCTGGCGGTGGATCTGATGCTCGAAGAGCTGCAGTATCCGAAAGCCGGTGAAAATCGGGTGCGGGAATGGATTGGTAACGGGGCCGATATACTGGTAAAGCGGGCGTTGACGTGGGCGCAAGAGGGGTTTGTCCCTGAGCGTCAGCAACTGCGTGAAGCGCGCGCCTTGTTCGATAAGCATTACGCCGCCAATTTGACTGTCGGTAGCCGCTTGTATGCCGGGGTGCTGGACACCTTAGCACGCTTGCGTCAGCAAGGGCTGCCGCTGGGGATCGTGACCAATAAACCGAGTGCCTTTGTGCGCCCGCTGCTGGAAAAATTCGGCTTGAGCGATTACTTCAGTGTGGTGCTGGGCGGCGATGATGTGGTGGTACGTAAACCGCATCCGGCGGCACTGTATCTGGTTCTCGGCACACTGGGGCTGCGCCCTCAAGAATTACTGTTTGTCGGCGACTCAGAAAATGACATTAAAGCGGCCAAAGCGGCCGGTTGTCTGAGCGTTGGCCTCAGTTATGGATACAATTACGGCGAATCCATTGCATTGAGTGAGCCGGATTTGGTATTACATCAGTTTACCGGTTTATTACCGGCGCTAGGCATTGACCGCTGAGAGTCACCGGCTATCGCCGACGCGGATCAGGTTAGAGCATTGAATTTTAGGAAGAGTAGTGATGAGTGAACCCACTGTAAGCAAAAAACCGGTTGTATTAAGCGGCGTGCAGCCTTCCGGCGAACTGACCATCGGTAACTATATGGGTGCACTGCGTCAGTGGGTGAAGATGCAGGATGAGTATGAGTGCCTGTTCTGTATCGTGGACTTGCACGCCATCACTGTTCGTCAAGATCCGGCCACCCTGCGCAAAGCAACTTTAGATACGCTGGCCCTGTATTTGGCCTGTGGTATCGACCCAGAAAAGAGCACCATCTTTGTTCAGTCACATGTGCCAGAGCATGCGCAGTTAGGTTGGGTGCTGAACTGCTACACCTATTTTGGTGAGCTGAGCCGCATGACCCAGTTCAAAGACAAATCCAGCCGTTATGCTGAGAACATCACCGCCGGTCTGTTTGACTATCCGGTGCTGATGGCGGCCGATATCCTGCTGTATCAAGCCGCACAAGTGCCGGTTGGTGAAGATCAGAAGCAGCATTTGGAGCTGAGCCGTGATGTGGCGCAGCGCTTTAATGCGCTGTACGGTGAGATTTTCCGCATTCCTGAGCCATTTATTCCGAAAGTGGGCGCGCGCGTGATGTCACTGCTCGAGCCAACCAAGAAGATGTCTAAATCCGATGACAACCGCAATAACGTGGTTGGCCTGCTGGAAGATCCAAAGTCAGTCACCAAGAAAATCAAACGTGCGATGACCGACTCGGAAGAGCCGCCAGTGGTGCGTTACGACGTGGCGCAAAAACCAGGGGTATCGAACCTACTGGATATTCTGTCTGGCGTAACCGGCAAAACCATTGCTGAGCTGGAGCAGGAATTCGAAGGCAAAATGTACGGTCACTTGAAAGGCGCAGTAGCCGAGGCGGTATCCGGCATGCTGACCGAGCTGCAAGAGCGCTTCCACGCCTATCGTGCTGACGAAGCGTATCTGGAGCAGGTGATGCGTGAGGGGGCGAAGAAAGCCTCTGCGCGCGCCGCCGAGACGTTGGCGAAAGTATACGATGCCGTGGGTTTTGTCGCGCGTCCGTAATGGCGGAGCAATCATTCGCATAATGAATCCATGATGTAAGCCGGCCGGCGCGTTTCGCGTCTGGCCGGTTTTTTTATCCTTCCTTATCTCCTCGTCGAGTATGTTTTGTGCTCGGCTAATGTGCCTTCTGCGGATTGCGCACACTTCGTTTGGGTCACTCCCTAGCTCTTTTTTCGCCTCGTTTTTGCATAATCCCTGCATATTTTTTCAACGTTTGAGCGCGACGTTACACAAAATAACAATATGCGATGATGTGCATAAATATCACTCTAGGGACTACATTTCATTAACGTGCGACAGCAAAGCTGCCGGAATAAAACGTGATTTTCTCGCGACGGCTAGCTCAGTGCTGTTAATAAATGTCGCTGATTGTGTTGGTCTTTTATCTTTGGTGAAAATGAGTTGCAATCGGCTGTCATCAGATTGATTGACAAGATTTGGTCAAGTCACTAGGTTTAGGCATAACCTCACGAATAATAACCCTACCATGGGGCGTCGCCCTGTACGGCGTATCTTACGGTGCACCGAACAGAGCAGTACTACTGTAACGATACGATTACATATTTATTCATTATCAGTTATGGGGATGCCCATAACTGATAAGACCGTGCTTTGCGGCGATTGTTGTTTTGCCGCTTTTCGCGCGGTCATTTTTCACTGTGTAACTTTTCACTTTGTAACAGGGGTATGTCGGTGCGCAGAGTTAGCACCGGCATCGTGCGGATCCCGCCGAGTGGAGAATTCTCCGTTAGCGGTGGGCGCAGAAGGAACAGTACGTGATGTTTTCAGCGCAACAAGGTGAACGTCTGAACAGCCGAGTCAGCCGTTTAAACCACCATCTGTGTGAGGGCGTGTACGAGCGCCAAAATGCCTTCAAACTCAGCCTGCTGGCCGCGTTATCCGGGGAGAGTATTTTCCTGCTCGGGCCACCCGGGATCGGTAAAAGTCTGATCGCCCGCCGTTTGATGTGCGCCTTTAAAGAGGCCAGCACCTTTGAATACCTGATGACCCGCTTTTCCACCCCGGAAGAGGTGTTTGGGCCATTGTCGATTCAGGCGCTCAAAGAGCAAGGGCAGTATGTGCGTCTGACCGAGGGCTATCTGCCGTCTTCCCATATTGTGTTTCTGGATGAGATCTGGAAAGCCAGCCCCGCGATTTTGAATACCCTGCTGACCGTGCTGAACGAGCGCTTGTTTCGTAACGGTACCCAAACCCTGCGTTTGCCGATGCGTTTGTTGCTCACCGCCTCCAATGAATTGCCCGATCCTCAAGGTGGGTTAGACCCGTTTTACGATCGCATGTTGCTGCGGGTGTATGTCGGTAAGGTGGAGCAGAAAGACAATTTTCGCTCGATGGTGGTGGCGGCCGACGATGTGTATCGCGATCCGGTACCACCGGAGCTGAAAATCTCGGAGCAGGAGTATCAGGAGTGGCAGCAACAGATCCCACAGGTGCAGTTACCGGATCCGTGTTTTGAGAAAATTTATTTCATCAAAACGCGGTTGGAGGAAAAGCAGGCGTTAGCGCCGGAGCTGGATCTGTACATTTCCGATCGACGCTGGAAAAAGGCCATTTACTTGCTGCGTGCCTGTGCCTTTTTTAATGGCCGTAGTCAGATCACGCCGCCGGATTTATTGATTTTGGTGAATTGCCTGTGGCGTGATTTGCCGACCCGCGATTTTATCCGCGCCTTAATCGGTGAATATGCCCGTGAGGAAGCCTACGAGCAGCGCGAACTGGCATTGCAAATTAGCCATCTGCAAGAGCAAGTGGCGCGTCAGCAAGAGGCGCGGCGCTTAGCGGTGCGTCCGGCGCTGAAAAAAAGCAGCGGTCTGCGGGGGGAGCGTTATCAGCTGGATCTGACCCATGCGGGGCAGTATCGGCACATGGCGCATAAAGGCTTGCTGCGGTTGATCCCGCTATTGCCTCAGGCGCAGCTCTCCACGCAACCGGCCGAGGCGGCGTACCAGATTCTGGTCGACCCGCAGGAGTTACAAAAGCAGCTGCTGCGCGGCAGCGGCACCATTGCGGCCTTTGTGAATACCCAGACCAGCGTGCAGCACTTGAGCTTTGCTCTCGACAGTCGACAGCAGCTGGTGGTGCGCGATACCCGCAATCAAGATATTCCACTGGGTATCAGTGGAATTTGGCCGGTCAGTACTCATACTGAGCAGGCGTGGCAACAAGAGCTGGATGAGCTAGCCAGCATGCAGCAAAAACTGTATCAGCAACTGATGCTGGCTCGCAGCCAGTTTACCCACACCTTACCGCATCACTTTGCCGATCAGATTTTTATCGACCAAATTCAGGCCAGTCTCGATCAGCTCTTGCAGGAGCTGACTCAGTTGGCGCAGGAGCTGGCGGCGTTGGAGACCTGCTATCGACGAGTGAAAGAGCATGCCTCTGCGTGACGACGAGCTACAGCAAGGGGCGCTAGCTCAGGTCGCCAAGCGGGTTTCCGGCGCGGCGGAGCAACTTGAGCAAGGCGTGGCGCGCGCCACGCGTGGGCAAAGCAGTGGTCAAGGTGGCTGGCTGGGCGGATTGATGCAGCGTGAGGTCGAGCGCTGGAAGCAGCGGATGAGTCTGGTGATCGTGCATCAGCAGTTGTCGCAAACCGCGCTGCATACGCTGGGGCTGTTTCACAGTTACGAGACCATGGAGATGGGGGAGTTTCTGACCCATCTAGAAGCGCTGCGTTTACAAATTAAGGGCATCGCGCCGCTAGAGCAGGCAGTGAAACCTTTAGTGCAGGCGATGAACAGCGCGCCGTCGCCGACGGAGCTGGAGTCGTTACGTCACGATTTTATGCAGCGCTGGCAACACTATCTGGATGAAGATGTGCTGGCCGAGCAGCTACAGTGGCTGGATCAGGCGCGTGAAGAGCAGTTACAGCAATTGTACCGGCGCATGCAGGCCACCGAGCAGCTGTCGCAGCTGGTACCTCCGGGGGATGCGGAGCAGGCTGGACGCTTATGGGATATGGCCGATGCCAGCTTGAGTCAGCAAGAGATGCATGAGCTGGACGCTCTCGCGCGCTGGTTGGCGCGTCAGCCCGAGTTGCAGCAAATTGCCGCGGAGCTTGGCCGACGCGCTGATGAGGAGCGGCGGCGCAAATTATTGCAGCAGGGAAGCAGTCCACGGCCTCAGCCCGATCCAGCGCCAGAAGAGGTGGCCGGGATCCGCTTTGGACGCGATTTAGAGCGCCTGCTGACCACCTCGGCAGTGATGTTGTCGGTGGATGAGCTGGAATACCTATTTTATAAACAACTGGCTGAAGGGCAGCTGCTGAGTTATCAGCTAGAAGGCTTGCAGTGGCAGAAAACGCCCGCGCCACAGGCCACGCCGGCAGCGCGCGCGCCGCAAGATTTGGTGGCCGGTGGCCCCTTTGTGGTGTGTGTGGATACGTCGGGCTCGATGGCCGGTTTTCCCGAGCGCTGCGCCAAGGCGCTGACGCTGGCCTTAATGCAGCAGGCGGTAGCGCAAAATCGGCATTGTCACGTGTTGATCTTCTCAACCCAAGTGGTGGGCTTCGAGCTGTGCGGTGCTGAGGGGCTCAGTCAGGCGAAGGCGTTTCTATCCTATCGTTTCCTTGGTGGGACGGATTTAAACCGCTGTCTGTCACAAGCCATCGCGCGTTTGCAGCAGCAGGCCTACCACAATGCCGATATCGTGGTGATTTCTGATTTTATCGCGCCACGTTGTGGGCTGGAGATCCAGCAGCAATTACCGCAATTGGCAGCGGCGGGTAATCGGCTGCATGCGGTGGCCTTGTCGGCGCAAGGTAACCCGTCGTTACTGGCGTTATTTGACTCGGTGTGGCAGCGCAGCGGTGGGGTCTATGGGCGTTTGTTACGCCGCCAGCGCTGAGTTTTTTCTGGCGGCGTAGCCTGCCAGCAATGACAGATAAAATAAAATTGTCCGCTTTGAGCTGCGCGGTCTATTTTTAATGAGACAGGCATTTGTGTGCGCCGCACACAGGCGGGGCAGGTATCACAGCGAGGCACGATTATGATTGGACATTTCGAACTGAAAAAAGCCAGCGATGGTCAGTTTATGTTTAATCTGAAAGCCAGTAATGGCGAAATTATTCTGACCAGCGAACGCTATACCACGAAGGCGGCGGCGCTAAATGGTATCGAGTCGGTGCAGAAAAATGCCACGGACGAGGCGCATTTTGAACTGAAAGTCGCCAGCTCCAATAAACCCTATTTTGTCCTCAAAGCACGTAATCATCAGGTGATCGGGCAAAGTCAGCTCTACTCTTCCGATGTCTCGGCACAAAACGGGATCCACTCGGTGATGAAAAATGGCGTCAGCACCGACATTCGCGATCTGACGGTTGTGGATAAATGAGTCGCTGGAGCAGGTAAATGGGGTGTCGAAAAGGCATCACAGAGATACCGTCAGGCGCGTAACGTCGAACCTGAGTTAACGCCTGCTGTTCGCGCTGACGTGCATGATAAATGTGTGCATGATAGCCGCACTTCTATCACCCCACACCCGGTACAGGGTGCACGGAGCACGGCAGGATGCCGTGACGCTGATTTTGCGGTAAGGTAATCGGGTGTTAACAAGCGGCAGACCGGCGAGTCTGTCGTTTTGTTTTGGATTCTTTTGCCTGCCCACGATGGCAGCACATTCAGGGATGATGCAATGACCCTCACCGAATGGTTTTCACTGGCCTGTATTTTGATGTTGGGCGCGGTCAGCCCAGGGCCGAGTTTGGTGCTGGTGATCCGCAATACTTCACGTAGTGGGCCGGTTACCGGTTTACTCACCGCGATCGGACATGGCACCGGTGTGGCGCTGTATGCGCTGGCGACTGCTTTTTTCCTCGGCGCGTTGCTACACACTCATCCGCAAATGCTCTTGGTCATCAAAGGCATCGGTATTGTGTGTTTGCTGTATTTTGCTTGGGGCGCGCTGCGCAGCCAAGGGATCAGCGGTTTGGAAAGCAATGCGAGTGGGCCGCGGCGGAATGGTTTGCTGGATGGCTTTTTATTCTCGTTTACCAACCCTAAATTGATGCTGTTTTTTGTCGCGCTGTTTAGCCCGTTTTTGCAAGAGGGGTTTTCGGTGAGCGATAAACTGCTGATCACCACCACGGCGGGGGTGATTGATGGCGGTTGGTATGCGCTGGTGGTGTTACTGATCTCGCAGCCGCTGATTTTCCGTCAGTTGGTGCGAGCCGGTAAGTGGCTGGATCGCGCGATGGGCGTCGTACTGCTGGTGGTGGCCGGTCGTTTACTGCTGCTGTAAAACCCACGTCATGCATGCAAACCGCGCGCAGCTGGGGCGTTACTCAAGTTTTACACGGTGGTGGCCGCTATAGATATGTCTGATAAGTGGGTGGATGCTACCGCTAGCCTAAGAAAGGTGAGCTAATCGCGTAGGCTCATCTCTCGCCCTTTGTTATGCTTGTGGTTTTATGCGCATCCATTTGCTTTGTGGATGCGATCCGCCGCCGGAGCAAAACGCCGGAGCAAAACGCCGGAACAGAACAACGTTCCATGCGGTGTTATCGCAATGCATTTTGGGGGGGCACTTTTTTGTGTCACTCATTTAATCAAGTATTAACAATATCCCATTTTATATTACTTCTATGCGCGCGCGGGTGCAGCGGCATACATCACAAAATGGGACTACAGCGGATCTTTTATGACGATACCACAAGGCTTTAGCGCCGGAGCGGCGACGGAAGTCGATTATGATGCCCGACTGAATCTGATTTCGACCACCACGCCGGATAGCCGGATCACCTATGCTAACCAGAATTTTTGTCAGGTAGCCGGTTATCAGCCTGAGGAGCTCGAGGGCCAGCCGCATAATATCGTACGTCATCCGGATATGCCGAAACCGGCGTTTGCTCAGCTCTGGCAGTATATTCGTGCCGGTAAGAGCTGGATGGGGCTGGTCAAGAACCGTTGTCAGGATGGCGGCTTTTACTGGGTATCGGCTTTTGTTACCCCGATCCTCAATGCGCGCGGCGAGGTCATCGAGTATCAATCGGTGCGCAGTAAGCCCGATCGCGAAAGTGTGGCGCGCGCAGAAGCCCTGTATGCCGATTTGCGGCGCAATAAAACGCCGCGCTTACGCCGTCTGGCGTTGATGGCAGGGTTGCCGGTCTTAACACTTGGCAGCGTGCTGTTACAAGGTATCGCGCTGTGGCAGCAGGGGCTATCCCTGACCGGTGGATTGGGCTTGCTGGGCTGTGGCTTGGCCGGCGCGGTGAGTGTGTATCTGGTGGGGCGGCTGCGCACTTTGCAGCAACTGGCGCAGAAGACCTATGACAACCCATTGATGGAAAAAGTGTACACCGGCCGCTTTGATGATTTTTCGGTGATTGAACTGGCCTTGAAGATGCGTCAGGCTGAGTTACGGGCGATTGTTGGGCGGGCGACCGAAACCTCTGGCCGCATTTTAACGGCCGCCGAGCAAGAGCTGCAAAACAGTCAGCAGATTGAGTCTAATTTGCGTCAGCAAATGCTGGCGACTGAGCATGTGAGCGTGGCGATGGATCAGATGTCGTCCTCGATTCATGAAGTGGCGGAAAGCGCGGCGCTGGCGTCGAGCATCACCACCCAAGCACAGCAGATTTCGCGCGAAGGCCAGCAGAGTGTCGAAACCACCATCAATTCGGTGCATGCCTTGCATGAGGAGTTGGATAACTCCAAGCAAGTGATCCACGATTTGTCGCAAAGCAGTACCCAAATTGAAGGGATTTTGGATGTGATTGGCGCGATTGCCGATCAAACCAACTTGCTGGCGCTGAATGCGGCGATTGAAGCGGCGCGCGCCGGAGAAGCAGGGCGTGGTTTTGCGGTGGTTGCCGATGAGGTGCGCTCTTTAGCGCAGAAAACCCAGTCATCGACCGGCGAAATTCAGCAGATGATCACCCGCTTGCAGGCGATTGCGGCGCAGGCGGTGGAAGCGGTCGAGCGCGGGACGTCGTTGTCGGAGCAGTGCAATCAGCAAGCGGCGGAAACCGGTCATCGCTTGGTGCAAATTAACGAAGTGCTCAACCAAGTGACTGACAGCAGCCGACAGATTGCTGATGCGGTAGAAGAGCAGGCTAAGATGAATGATCAGATCTCGCACAACATCGAGAATATCAATCAGCTGACGGTGGCCACCGCTGGCAGCAGTGATCAATCGGTAGATAGCACGCGTCAGTTGGTCGCGCAGCTGGAAGCGATGCGCCGTTTGATGCTGCAATTTGAACGCGCGATTTAAGGTGTGATGCCTAAGCGTATTCGCCATGCAGAAACAAAAAAACCGGCCAAGGCCGGTTTTTTTATGGGCAGACTTTTCTGCCGAGCGGTATATCGTCTAGCAGTTAGACGTGACCGTGGTTGCGGTGCTGAGTGAACAGCGCCAGCAGTGCGGTCAGGACAAATACCGCCGCATACAGACCGTTGGCACTCCACAGCGCCACTTTCGGCCCATAGTGATGGATAATCGGGCTACTGACGACGAACGTCAGCATAGTACCGACGGTGCCGCTGGTCAGGATGAAGTTCACTAGACGCGGTGAAGACACCTTGGTCTGCTGCGAACCCAGGGTGATCAGCGAGGTATAAATGGCGCTCGACACAAAGCCCAGAGCAATAATGCTGATATGCAGGTAGTGACCGCTGTTATCGCCAATGAACACATACATGGCGAGCGCAGCCAGCAGCGTCAGACCGAGCACCAGACGGTACAGGTCAAAAAAGCGCACGATCACACTGAAAATCCACATCCCAATCATGTAGGCCATCCAGAAACTACCGACCAGTGCGCCAGCTTTTTCCACGCTCATACTAAATTGGGTGCTGACATAATCTGGCAGCCAAGAGATGAAAATCATCTGACCGAGGATGTAGCACAGCGCAGCGGCGGCAATCACAAACACCCCAGTGCCCCAGCGTTCGCTGCTAATGACCGCGTTGCCATCGCTGTCGTTTTTATGCAGCGGTGGGAATTCGGAGGTCATGGTCAACAGGTAAATCGCCAGATACACCACGCCAATTAGCGCATATACCCAGTACCACGCAGCGTGACTCGCCAGAATATAACCGGCCGCCACCGGGAAAATCATCCCCGCCATGCTGAAGAATGAGTCGGTGATCAGCAGCATCGAACCACGGCGACGGCCATGGTACAGCTGGGTGATCAGGAAAGTACCAATCGACATGGTAATACCGCTCACGACCCCGAGAATAAACATACACAGGGAGAACAGCATCAGCCCTTTGCTGAACATCAGGCCGACCACGCTAAACAGCATCAGCACGAAACCGATACTCAGTTGGCGTTTCAGCGAAATGATGTGGACTAGCCAGGCATTGAGGAAAATGGCTACCAGAATACCGGTATTGAGGAAGGTAAAGGTATTCCCCATGCTCGCCAGCGGAATATGAAAGAAGTCGGCAACCGAATTCATCACGATACCGGTGACAACGATTAAGGCACCGGTTAAACCGAATGACAGAAAACTGATCCAGGTTAACCGGAGGCGGTTCATTGTGCTCATCGCAAATTACCGTAATTGAAAAGAAGGAAAAATGAAAAGCGCGAAGTCTATGTGAAACGATTGCGCGATTTTGTGTTCTGGATCACTAAAATAGCATATTAAGTCAGACAAAAGCGCAGGAAACTGTGATCTGGAGGTATGCGACCTGTTTTTTTATCCCCTATGGGGGGCTAATGCCACGAAATGACAAAACAAGCGGTCTGCCACAGAGTATCGTGCCGAGCATAAGAAAACCTGCTCTGGGTAGTCAGTGTGACTAGCACAAGAGTAAGGATCCCATTTCGGTGAACAGGAGAGATACACATGTTATCCCGTACTGGTGTTTCGCGTTTAATGATTGTTCTGCTGACGTCAGCTTCCCTGCTGTCTGCTCCAGCGGCACTGGCGGCTAACCGCCTGACCAAAGGCGCAATGGTTGGCGCTGCAGTAGGTCTGGTTTCTGGTCAGGGCGTGAATGGCGTGCTGAAAGGCGCAGCATTTGGTGCTGGTGTTGGTGCCATGACCGAAGACGGTAAAAAAGGTAAGAAAGCCCGTAAAGGCGCCAAAGTGGGTGCGATTGCGGGTGCCGCAGCAGGTCTGCTGTCTGGCAACGGTATTGAAGGTGCGCTGAAAGGTGCTGCCGTTGGTGGTGCTGGTGGCGCGATTCTGGGCCGCATTAACTGATTTTAGTTGTAAACAGATTACAGGATAAAAAAGATGAAAAAGGCAGTATTGTTTGCTCTGGCCGTTACCGCAGCTCCAGCCGTATGGGCGAATGCCGATGCAGGTTTGCCAGCCGATGTGTACATCACTTGTGCTGAAGCCGGTGCGATGGCAAAAGAGCACAGCCAAGATGTTGCTGATCTGGTGGCGATGATGGGTAACGCGAGCGTTGAAACTCGTAACCTGAAGATTGCCAAATCTGCCGACACTGACAAGAAAGTGATCGAGAACCTGAACGCGTTCTGCGCCAAAGATCCACAAATGCTGCTGATCACCGCGATGGATAACGCCATGCGTCAGCTGGCAGGCGAAAAACTGTAATCACTGCGTGTGTGCTTGCCGACTGATTTTGGTCGGCCGGGAGAGAAAAACGGGAGGCCAGTGGCTTCCCGTTTTGTTATCTGGGGTTTACGCCCACTGCGCAGTGATGGTTCGCGTTGCGCGTGCGATTGCCGGTATATCTGGGTATAGATGCGGGTATTGCGGTGGGTATCGATACCGGTAGCGGCGTAGTGGAGCATGGCGTGACCGCCCCCTTACCTGAAGTTTAGCGACTGGGTTATCAGATTGATTTTCATCCGCAATCTGGGTATAACCGCAGCGACACGCCGCATTGCGCGGTTTTCTTTCGCTGTTTTTTTGCCTCAGGCGCGAGTGTTTATGTTGCTGCTTATCGATAACTAACACTCTTGTTTTTTACCGTTTGTAGTAGTTCGCCAATTCATAAAAATTCCTTACTTTACATTGCCTTGTGTTTTTCGTTGTTCGACGTTGTTCACTGTCATTAAATGAAAAAGCGGGTATCATTGCGGGTATCAAAATCAGGATATCCGACTTATGGCACTGACAGACGCGAAGATCAGAAATACCAAACCTTCCGATAAACCTATCAAACTGACGGACGCTGGTGGCTTGTATTTAGAAATACGCCCGAACGGTAATAGGTTCTGGCGTTACCGATACCGCATAGCAGGTAAAGAGAATGTGTTTGCGCTGGGGGAATACCCCGAGATGAGCTTGGCGGAGGCGAGAAAAGCTCGTGATAGGGCAAGGGATTTGGTTAGGAAAGGCATTCACCCTGCCCACCAGCGTCAGACCGAACGCCTTGTGCTTACCCATGCAAATGCGAATACTTTTGAAGCGATTGCTCGTGAATGGATTGAGAAGAAAGAAGGTGGTTGGTCTCCATACTATCTACGTCAGGTTAATCGCTTTCTAGCTTCGGATGTGTTTCCCTTCATTGGCCATTTGCCGATTAAGCATGTTACGGCTGCGCATATCTTAGAACTTATGAACCGAGCGCATGCTAGAGGCGCGTCTTCTGTAGCAAACCTGATTAGGCAATGGTCATCGGCTATTTTTTGCTATGCGGTAGCGACATTGAGAGCAGACGCTGATCCTGCCGCCGCTCTCAAGAGGGCGGTTCCACGAAAGAAAGCTGTTCACCACAAACCGTTATTGCTCAATCAGCTGATAGGGTTAAATCAGGCGATAGATACCTATTCAGGTACGCGCCCAATTGCCATTGCTCTGAAGTTACTGATGTTGCTGTTCGTGAGAACGGCAGAGCTGCGTAAAGCCTGTTGGCATGAGTTTGATTTTGAGCGTTCGGAATGGCGTATTCCGGCTGAAAAGATGAAAGCGGGTATGGCGCATATTGTACCGCTATCAACGCAAGCAATGGCGCTGTTACAAGAACTACGCCACTTTACAGGAAACCATGAGTTGCTGTTTCCTAATGTACGTGATCCACATAAGCCGATATCACCCACCACACTGAATCGGGCATTAGAGCGGCTTGGGTTCAACGGGGAAGACACGATTGATTTTTCTGCCCATGGTTTTCGTGCCACCGCGTCCACCATACTCAATGAGGCAGGGTATCGCCCTGATATCATCGAACGGCAACTTGCGCATAAAGAGCGTAATCAGGTGAGGGCAAGCTATAACCAAGCCGAATACCTTATCGAAAGAAAACGTATGATGCAGGATTGGGCGGATATTATTGAACAAGGGAATATCAGCACGCTCACGCCGACTTTTCTTAGCGTTGTTGCCTAGGCCGTTTGGCATCACAGATAAAAAAAGGGTTGGCTCTTGCCAACCCTTTTAAATTTATAGTGCATTTTCTAAGTGTAGTGAGCTAGGTGCTGGGTTCTCTCCCCCATTGAGCTCATCCCTTGTTTCTTTAAATAATTTAACTCCTTGCGTTGCCTCTAGCATTCCTCTGATTCGTCCTGATATTTCAATTGAGGCTTCTGAATACGTCATATTCCTTTCCTTGTTTGCCTTTTGTAGTCGCGAGGTTGCGACCTGATGAACTTTATCTTCTCCGTGTTCTTTAATAGCTTTTTGTAGATGGTAGGCTTCATTTGCTGCACCTAGGCTATCTTTTGCGAATTTGGCAGAATCCGAAGCGTTGTCAGACAGGTTTCTAATGATATCAATAAAATTTATGGTCATGAGTTTTGCTCACTTTAAAAAGTTGAACTATCAGATTTGCATGGTTGCGCTTTAAGCGTATTGCGAGAGTTAGATTATTCGATATTTGGTTTTTTGACAAAACAATAGATAGTCTTCCATCGTTTAATGCATACCAATAAATCGTTTTATAATATTCGATTTTTATGAATTCATTAAGAATGAATACTATTTTGATTGTCTTGATATTCATATTTTGCTAATTTTATTGATATGAATAGATTTTTTGTATTTCTCTGTTCAAGTGTTTTGGTTTTCAGTGTGATGTGTTTTTTTTAAATAAATGGATATTTTTTATGCGTTTGAGAAATGACTTTAAAAACCCATATGCAAACACAGTGCAATGCATTATCTCTGAGATACTGCAATTACTGCTTATAGTTGAGCGAATTAAGGCTGATGAAGAGGCGATTAGGAGGCTTAGATCCCTTGTGTCTTTATATGAAAAATTCAATGAGTTGAGTGAGCCTTACCCACAGTATTTTCTTTATGAGAATAAGGCAAATAGTGCGCAAGTATTACTTTGCGATGTTCTTGATCAGGGGCTTAAAGCAACCTTTTTTTTGATAAAGATAATTGATTTTGTGGAGTCTCAACCTCCATACCGCAGGAGTGAGAATAGAGAACTGAGTAAAGATGATCCACATATTGACTCTTGGCATAAAAACTTATCAAAAATCATTGATTCTGAGCAGTATGGGTTTGAAAATCTGAGTCCGTGGAGACTCCACTACCCTCATCAACAGATTGTACTAGCTTATTTACATGGAGAGGAATTAATAAAGAAAGTCAACCAATTAAAGCAGCTTGATTTTAAAGAAAGTATAAATACAGCTAGTGATAGGGTTATCAATGAGTATTCAAATGCTTTTGGCTCCGGAGTGGATAAAGAGGTTAAGGAGTTAATACTAGAGCAGCATATTAACTCTAGGGCTACTGAATGGTTTGCTGAGAAAATATCATTTATTATCGATGACATAAATAGGGTGTTAAGTTGGTCATTTGACGAGGGGAGTTATTTTGCTAATCACAAAATTGAAAAGAAAACAAAAGAAATGGGGGGGCCTTGGGGAGGGCGTGATGCTGAACAGTCTGTATTAACTATCGATGTGTTAGAAAGTGAAATAAAGGCTGCGATTGAAAAAACGAGCTTTACTTAATTTCAAAAAAAATCATGTATTCTATGGCTCATGAAGTTTATCCAGATAAATACAAGTCGAGATTTGGAAATGACATTATAAATAAACTCGAGTTGTTCGATGTGTATGAGCGTTATGCGTATTTATCTAGTTCGGTTCAACTGTTAGGTCAAGCAGACGATGCTTTACGCATTAATTATAATGTACTGCGTAGAGGGTTAGAGTTTTCTATCTGGAGAGAAAAGCAAGTAAAGGAGTTTGGAAAGCGGTCTGTTCTGGACTTAACTAATAAGTATAAGACTGAAAAAAAAGGTGAGGGTTGTTTATTGGGCTCGCCGACTACGATAAAACAATCTTACGAGGCGGTGAAGGGATACTCTAAGCGTTCTAGAGGGTCTGGTACAAAATCACCTTTAGTAAAACTTATTCATGCACAAATGAATATTAGATGGTTAACTTATTACCCGAGGGTGAGATTTTTATTTGCGCCATTTAATATTCATTATGAAGATAAGGTTAGGGGGGTTGCGGAGAAGTTGCGCAGAATTGATGGTAATAGCTATATTAGCTATCGTGATGTATGTTCTTTCTTTGAAAATAAATTGTGTGGCGGGATGTCAGTCGAACATTATCAGGTAGGTGATGATTTGCAACAGCCTCACACAAAAAGTGATACGGTGTTAAATTGTGATGCAATAAAAGATCTTCTTGATGAAGATATTTTGATTAGTGATTAAGTTGTTTTTGTTTTTAAATATACTCCTCTGCTTTGTTTGTTTAATTAATGTCTGGCACTGATTTTAAATGTTCAGTGCCAGATTAAGCAATGAGGAGTATCGTTAATGAGCAGGTTATCCCTGATACCCACTCAACATATCAAACACGACCCGAGCAAATTGCTTGGTTTTGTTTGGATCAGATAACAACTGCATCATCTGCTCTTGGTGGGCGGCACTGCTGCTCAGTATGGCGTCATCAATTGCCCGAGGGAAATCGCCCAGCATGGCTTGTTCCCGTGTGTTGTTGGCAATCTGGCTCATAACTGTCTCGTTTTCAGTGAGTTTATCGCGCACGGTAAAGGCATAATTGAGCATGTCTTTATCGGTCAGATTATCAGTCACAAAAACTTCGTTCAGGCGCTCGATGATGTGTGATAAGAACTCTTCTTTCTTGTCTTTGGGTTTAGCGGTGCCGACATCATTACTCGGTTTGAGCGAGTACTCGGGGGTATTTTCTTGCAGTTGTATGTCTTGCTGGCGGATTTTGGATAAGCGGTAATGTGTCATCACCACATTGTTCAAATCCAGCTCATCTTCTTCTATGACTTTTTCACGTAGCAGTGGGCGTAAATGGCGAGCGTACAGACTCAGTTTTTCGAGCTCTTTGTCGTCGTAATCCACAATCTGTGACATAAACTCATAGAAGCGCACATAACTGCCCAAGTCTTTTTTGAAGATCTCTAGACGGTCTTTTTCCTGTTTGCACTCTTTGAAGCTGTTTTCTGCATTCGCCATCAATACGGCATCGCCGGTTTTCTTGGTGCGTTCAAAGACATTTTTCGCATGCAGATAGGCTTCTATTGCCGAGCTATAACGCTTGCGCCAGCGATCAACCGCGGGCTTACAGATATTGCTGATAGCGGCGTTTGATTTGTTTTTGGTGAAAAACGCATCAACAAATTGTTCTACTTCTGACCACAAGAAAATTCCGCTTGTCCGTAACTTCTCGAACAAGTCGAAAATCTTATCGGTATCTGACACATCTTCGAGCTCGGCGACTTGGTAATACGGCTGGAAAGCATCGAGAATATCTTGCGGATCGTTATAGAAATCGAGCACAAAGGTGCCGGACTCTGCTTTGCTTGGATAGGTGCGATTCAAACGGGAAAGCGTCTGCACACACTCCACACCGGCGAGCTTTTTATCCACATACATGGCGCACAGCTTTGGCTGGTCAAATCCGGTTTGAAACTTGTTAGCCACCAGCATCACTTGATAATCATCGGTGTTAAAGGCTTTACGCATTTCGCGCCCTTTCAGATCAGGGTTCATATTAAGCTCGGTGAACTTCTGATCCATAAATGCGCTGCTATCAGGGTCTGCGGCGTTAAACTCAACCTCTCCTGAGAAGGCGACCATGGCCCGAATTCCGGCATAACTATGCTCAGCAACGTATTTATCAAACGCGAGTTTGTAGCGTACCGCCTCTTTACGTGAGCTGGTAACTACCATGGCTTTGGCTTGGCCACCCAGTAAGCCCATCACGTTCTTTTTAAAGTGTTCGACAATCACTTTCACTTTCTGTGAGATGTTGTGATCGTGCAGGCGTACCCAATTGGTGAGTTTCACCTTGGCTTTACCGGCATCCACTTCTTTATCTTCGGCGTCTAACTTCTGCTTAAGCTGGTAGATCACCTTATAGTTTGTGTAGTTCTTCAGCACATCCAGAATGAAGCCTTCTTCAATGGCTTGTCGCATGGAATACACATGGTAGGCGACCGGTAAGTTACGCTTAGAGGCTGGCTGCGACGGATCAGGTCTACGGCCAAATAGCTCAAGGGTTTTAGCTTTAGGGGTAGCGGTAAACGCGTAGTAGCTAAGATTGGCGCTACCACGGCGAGCGGCAATGGTGGCATCCAGAATGTCTTCTGAAGAAAGCTCAACGTCATCATCGGCTTCTTCCGTCATCAACACTTCTTTGAGCTGGCGAGCGGTTGCCCCTGTTTGTGATGAGTGCGCTTCATCGGCAATGATGGCGTAACGGCGCTCTTTAAGTGCGGTTGAGTTCTCGATAGCTTTGAGTACAAACGGGAACGTTTGAATGGTGACAATAATAATGGGCTGTGACGTTTCCAATGCACTGGCTAACTTTTCTGATTTTGAGCCATCGCCTTCTTTACGGTTGATGCGGCCCACAACGCCATCGGCATGTTCAAACTGATAGATGGTGTCTTGTAACTGGTCATCGAGCACGGTTCGGTCAGTGACCACAATCACCGAGTCGAACTGTTTGTTTCCTTGCTCATCGTAGAGAGTGGAAAGCTGGTGGGCTGTCCATGCAATCGAGTTTGATTTACCAGAGCCTGCGCTGTGTTGGATCAGATACTTATTCCCTGTACCTTCCTCAATGGCGGCATTGATTAGCTTGGTGACGACATCCCATTGGTGATAACGCGGGAAAATCAGGGTCTCTTTTTTATACTTACGCCCTTCCCAGTCCTCTTTTTCTTCGATTTGCAGGTGGATAAAACGCCCGATGATATTAAGCAGGTTAGCCGGTGTTAATACCTCATTCCACAGGTAATCTGTCGCGTAGCGGTTGGCATCATCGGGAATGTCATTGCCTTTACCGCCATCGTGGGTGCCTTTGTTAAAGGGCAGGAAGAAGGTCTCTTCTCCGGCCAGCTTGGTGGCCATATACACTTCATACTGACTCACTGCAAAATGCACCAGCGCCCCTCGTTTGAAGGTGAGCAGAGGCTCTGGGTTTTTGGTGGCGGGATCTTTGGGCAAGCGGGTTAGCTTGTACTGGGCAATGGCGTTTTCTACGGCTTGTTTGAACTCAGATTTGAGCTCTAGCGTGGCCACCGGCAGACCATTAACGAACAGCACTAAATCAATGCGCAATCTCTTGGCTTTTTTGCCACTTTCTTGTTCGTGCTCTTGTGTGGCATACGGGCTGTAAACCAGCTCAGGCACGACTCGGCAGATATTGTTCTGATAACGAGCCAGCGTTTCAGGGTTGAGATTATGTTCAGGTTTGAACTGACACAAGGTAAAACGGGCGCTGCGAATTTTCAGGCCGTGACGCAATACGCCTAAGGTGCCGAACGTGCGTGAGGCGCGATCGGTTGCATTCTCATCGGCTTTCTTGAGCTGGGTGACTAACGCATCCAGAAAATGGCGCTCAGAGTCGGTAGGGAAAATGGTGCAGAATTTCTGCCACTCTTTTGGCTGCGTGGTCTGGATAAAGCGCAGAACATCGGCTTCATACAGCGCAGATTCACGGTTATAGCCTTCGCCACTGCCTTGCACCCAACCGTTGGCCACCAGCTGGTGGATGATATCGTCCTGAAATATCCGTTCGCTTGTTGTGTCTTTCATCGTATTGTCTTTTTATTCTTTGTCTTGTGCCAAACGTAATTTAGCGGCTTTTGTGGCATGGTGAAGTTTCTCTTTTAACACATCAATCGCCGGTAATACCGTGAGATACTCGGCAACATGAATGCCTGATTTATCTAACTCAAGCAGCTCAATTTGCTCTTGTTTCTTACTGCTGCACAAAATAATGCCAATCGGCGGCTGTTCGTCCGCTTCTTGTTCATACTTCGCCAACCAGCGTAAATACAGTTCCATCTGGCTTTTATGGGCGTGTTTAAATTTTTCCGTTTTCAAATCAATGGCGACTAAGCGTTTTAACTTGCGGTTGTAAAACAGCAAATCGATATAAAAATCGTCTTCATCAATTTGAATGCGCTTTTGCCGTGCAATAAAGGTAAAGCCTGCACCCATCTCTAACAGAAACTGCTCAATATCTCTTAAGATGGCATCTTCGAGGTCTTTTTCTAAATAGCGGTCATTCAGGTCAAGGAAATCGAGTAGGTAAGGGTCTTTAAGCAGCAGTTGTTCATTAAATTGCCCTTGTTCACGTAATGCCGCCAGTTCTGCGCGAATGGTTTCATCGGGCTGCTTTGAAATGGCGGTACGCTCAAACAGCATGGCACCAATACGCTCATCCAGCGTACGGGTAGACCAATGCTCACAGATGGCCATTTGGCTGTAGAAGTCTCGCTTTAGCGGATCATCGATATAAATCAGCGTCTTAATGTGTGTCCAGCTTAATTGTCTCCGCAGCGCGGAGACAATCGGCTCATCGGTATAACACTCGGCAAACTTCATGCAGTGGCGCAGTTGTTGTGCGCTCCATCCGCGGCCAAATTGGGCAGTCAGTTGTTTGGCCAAATTAGTGACGATTTGTTTGCCATAATCGGCCCGTTCGCCGCCGAGCACCGCTTGGTTAATGCGCTGGCCAATGTGCCAATACAGCAAGGTTAGCTCACTGTTTACCGCCATGGCAGCACGCTGTTTGGCTTGCTGGATTAGCGTAATGATCTCTTGCGCAATAAAGGTGCTCGGTGTTGTCATAGCGCCTGCTCTTCAGTGCTGGTGGTGGATGATTGGCTGGGAGCTTGCCAGTTGCGCACGTCGATTTTTCCGGTTACGGCGGCGGAAATAAGGGCTGTGCGGCGCTCTTGCATTAACTGGATAGATTTACGAGCATGATTCAGTAATCTATCAAATTTAGTTCTCTCATGCTTTACAAAGTCAGCAATTATTCTTTGTTCATTTATGTCTGGATGAGATATTGGGAACTCTTGTAATATTGGGACGCTAATGTTTTTTTGTGCACTTCCCCAAGCATTTAAGTCGAAATACGCTTTCCCCATGTCGGAATTTAAATATTCCGTTAAGAACTCTGCTGAAAAGTAATTTCTTGGTGTTGAAATTAAATTAGTAAAACAGTGACATTTATTCATACTGTCTGGAACAACAGCACTTATGCCTGGGTAGCCAGTGCGAACAGTAACAATATCGCCGGAGTTTATGTATTTTGATGCGTTTTGTTCAGCGAAATGTTTTTTTAAATACAAAAGGTTGTGAGTGGTTATCCCTTCTTCCTTTATGTTTGTGGAGCGAATCAAAATTGTTCCGGAGTCGTCATATGCATGTGTTGCTGCTTCAGCAATACCAACAATTACTCGTGTCGTACAGTATTTGAATCTTGATACAACCCAATGTTCTGGCACTTGCCCCAACCACTCCACACCCGAATCTTTCATAGGTACGTCTGGGTTTAGCCCTTTGGTGACGGCGTGGCTAATGACTGCTTGGCGCTTTTCTTGTAGCAGTGAAATCAGTTGCTGCTGTTTTTCGATCAGCGCGTCGATTTTGGCCGTTTCGTGATCGAGGAAGTTGGCTATTTGGGTTTGTTCTTGGTGCGTAGGCAGAGCTAATAGAAGGTTGCCGACTTCTTCCGCGGAGACTGCCTCAAATGTACTTCCTGTAGCTATCGCATCGAATTGATATCTATAAGAAGGTAGAACCCACCACAGAAAAGACTGTGATATAGAGTTACGTCCTCGAATACTACAAAGACCTCGGCCTATACCAAAATCTTTGTCGGCAAAATTAAGCGCACCAACAGGAGCTCGAACAGAAAAAAGTAAGTCTCCTTTCTTAGCTACTTTTTTAGGTACAGGGCAGAATTGTTTTTCAGTTGGCGATTTAGTGCCAAATTCGGCATTGCCTTGTAAAAAAGGAATACCTATGCCATCGATATTGCAATCCTCAGAGTTTGGAGATTGCCCCATATTAATATTGGCGACATGTTTAAGTGGTGTTGTACTCCAGCCCGCGGGGATTTCAGTTAACCATTCAGAGGTTATTTTTGTGTACTCTGGATACGCCTGATACTTGCCCATTATGAATGCACCTCTTGCAGCAACTGCATAATGTCACGGCTTACTGCATCCAGATCGGCATCAATGGCTTCTAATTCCCGAGGCGGGTGATAAACGTAGAAATGGCGATTAAACGGGATTTCATAACCCACAATGCCAATTTCGTTATCTTGTTCATCGCGCTTATCGGCGTTAATCCACGCATCGGGTACATGGGGCAGCACTTCACGCTTCACATAGCTTTCAATCAGGCTTAATGTGCTTACGCTCGGGTCTAATGGTACGTTTTCGTTATCACGCAGGTCGCCATCTTGCTCAAATTCAACCACTTTACCTTTATAGCTGAATGCACCATACAGAGGCTGAGCATCTTCTTTCAGTACTTTTTTGATAACCGGTTCGGCGTCTGGGTTTTTCCATGTAATGGCGTCGATAAACTGTTTTCTCTGCTTGGCATCTAACTTGATGTCTGTGGCTTTCAGCGCCCCTTTGAGGGTGAGTTCAAACTGATTGAAGTCATGCGACGGTTGCGCTTTGCCGCCTAGCTTGTCGCCTACAGCGGCTTGTAGCGTTTGGGCTGCATCCACCAGCATGCGCTGGCCAAGCCAGAGTTTGCTATCTAATACGTCTTTGATTTGTTTTTCTTTCAGCTCAGGGAAGTCAGCTTTAATCAGGGCGCGGACTTCCGCTTCTACATCCGCCAATTGGCCATAGGTGGAGTCTGTCCACGTTGCGCCAAATTGGATATACACCGCTTGCATCACGGCATTGAGCGGTTTAGCGGCAAAGCGTAAAGACTCAATGGCGGCATCGGTGATTTGCGCTGACAGACGCAGTGGGCGCTCAATGGTCAGTCGGCGATAGCCAAAGGCATGAGTATCGAACAGCTTGGCGCTCAGAGGCTTGCCGCTTTCGGTTTGTTCTTCTTTGGCTTCAAAGGCCCCGAAGCTTTTGGTAATGGCGCGAATTTCTTCTTCGTCTAAGTAGTTACGCTTCGAGCCGAGTGATTTGCGCATCTTACAGCTCAAATCGGCACCATTGATCAACAGAACCTTACCTTTACGCTCGGCGGCTTTCTTGTTGGTCAAGATCCACACATAGGTGGCAATGCCGGTGTTGTAGAACATGTCTGTCGGCAGCGCAACAATGGCTTCGAGCAGGTCAGCTTCCAGAATATAACGGCGGATCTCACTTTCACCGCTTCCCGCACTGCCGGTAAACAGCGGTGAGCCATTGAGGATAATGCCAATCCGACCACCGTCACTGACGGTATTATCTGTATTACGTGTATCACGTAATTTACTGATCAAGTGCAGCAAAAACAGCAGTGAGCCATCCGATACACGCGGCAAACCGGCACCAAAGCGGCCATTAAAGCCTTTTTGTTCGTGTTCGTCTTTAATGTCGCTTTCAATCTTTTTCCAATCTACCCCGAACGGTGGGTTAGAGAGCATGTAATCAAACTTATCGGTAGGCAGTTGGTCATTTGACAGGGTATTACCCAACTTGATGCGACTAACATCTTGCCCTTTGATCAGCATATCGGCTTTACAGATAGCGTAAGACTCAGGGTTGAGCTCTTGACCAAAGGCTCGCATTACCGCATGAGGGTTAAGCTCGTGCACATATTCCATACCGGAGGATAAAAAGCCGCCTGTACCGCAAGTCGGGTCATAGATGGTGCGGATAATGCCCTCTTTGTTGAGTACATCATCATCTTCCATAAAGACCAATGAGGTGGTGAGGCGCACGATATCACGCGGGGTAAAGTGCTCCCCTGCGGTTTCGTTCGAGCTTTCAGCAAAGCGGCGGATCAGTTCTTCAAATACCAAGCCCATTTCATAGTTAGAGATACTTTTCGGGCTCAGGTCAGTGGTGGAGAACATTTTCACCACTTTGTACAGCAAATCGGCGTCAGCCAGCAGCCCGACAAACTCATCAAAATTAAAATGCTCGAAGATTTCACGCGCATCATTGGAGAATGACTGCACATACTTTGCTAAGTTGGCTTTGATGTCTTTTTGCCCCATGGTGCTTAAATCCATGGGTGAGATATTGAAGAATGCGAGCCCTTCTGGATTGGCTTCTGTTCGGGTGGCTCGCAGCAGGAATTTTTCTTGTACTTCTTCCTGCAGGTTCATCGGCGTGATGCGATGGTACTCGGCAACAACCGCGTCTTTACTTGGGGCAAGCACACACTCAAGGCGGCGTAGCAAGGTAAATGGCAAAATCACCCGACCGTATTGTGATTGTTTGAAATCACCGCGCAGCAGATCGGCAACAGACCAGATAAAGGCAGCAATTTGAGAAAAATTATTGTTAGTCATATTCGTTTTTATAGTCGATTTAGCGAAAGTTACGCGTAGTGGCAGGGATTGTACCGTAAAACTCGTGAGCTCTTGAGAGCATGCAGGCATATTTGGGAGGTTAACCTGTACACCGATGACCGCACCGGTGTGATCATGTGTATTACAGCATTTCGTGATTTCAAAATGACCGATCACTGCTTGTGCGCTTAAGCTCGGTTGCGTGAAAAATCATGAGCCAATGACGCAGATTAAAACAGGGTAGAACCTAATGAACACCCTGTTTACCGCACCTGCAAGGAAAGTGATCATCATAGGGTAGAGTGCGGTCAGCGTTTTTAAATTTCGCTCGTTTGTATTCATCAAAGCCGATGCAGCGCACGCCATTGATCTCATCGCGACCTTAGTGCCACCAGCAAGCGATCATCTTTGGGTTTGCTATTGCCTTTCCATGGCAGTGTGTTGAGGTAAGGTTTGCTGGCTTTCGGGTTATCGCGCTCTTTACTGCGCTGTTTGGCCAGATAGCTTAAGCGGTAAATGGCCTCAAAAATGGTTTGTGACTGGCCGCGCTCAATGCGGTAATAGCTGTTTTCCACAAGATGAACGCTACCGTTAACGCGGCGCTGCCACAGCTCTTTTAGTATGTGCAGAACGTAATCTGGCTTTTGTATCTTGTTGCCGTTGAGCATGAGTACGAGATGGTAGTGTTCTTTGTGTGAGTTCACTTTTTCTCGCACACAAATAATGCCCAGCTGTTTGCTGTAAGGGCTATTGCGTACCATTTTGCTAAACTCGCGTAACACGTGCTGTACTGAGCGGTTATCAGGGCTGTAGATCAGTGGGTGTAAATCAATTCTGACGAGCAGTACCTTGCTGTAGTGTGACAGGATCTTTTCCAGCTGCCGTATAAAGCTATTTAGCATGAGCTTATCGATGGGCTCGTTCACGATAGGCCAGATATGTTGTCCGTAACCTGCATAGGGGCGGGAGTTTTGCTCTTCGACTCTAAATGCCATGCCAAAGATCTGCGTATAAGCGAACAGAAAAGAAGGGCGGTTATATTCTTTAAGTAACCGCCCTCATTACAGGAAGAAAGATGAAGCCAGCCCTTGCTCTGCAAGGGTTAGCAAGGTATTACCGTTGCCGAAAACCCCTAAAGAGGAGTGTGCCTGAGTGCTCTTTCATACGATGATTGAGACTAATCAATCTTGCTTTAAGGTTGGCATGGCGGGTAAGGGGTGCCTAAAAAGTTCAGAATCGTATAACGCTGCCAGCGGTACACGCGCCCATCAGAGAAATCCGGTGCTGGCACTTTCCCTTGTTTGATCAATTTGCGCAGGTAGCTCACGCTGATATCGAGTAACTCGGCAACGTCACGAGTACGAAGAAGACCTTTACGGTACATAGATTCGTTATCGTCATAGATTGGTGTATGTGCTGACATCATGAGCTTACTGGCCTCCGACCACTTGACGGCTGGCAACCCATGCCAACACTTCGGATCGCAACCAAGCGACGCTTTTACCATGCGGTGTCAGCTTACGACGTTTAGGAAACTGACCTTTACGCTCTAAATCCCATGCGGTGGTGCGAGAAATTTGCGTGATTTCACGACGTTCTTTTTCGCGGATGAACCCATCAGTGTAGCTAGCTGTGTTTTCTTGCATATATAACTCCCATGTTTTATCTGATTGATATGTCAGGGTTGTTCCCCTTGGTTCGAGAGCTATTGTGCGTATCCGATATCGAAAAAAAAGCCCGCATCATGTGATGAGGGCCTAAGGTTATTAGGTTAAGCGTTTGATTATAAAGTGTTATTTTAGTTGTTCGCGAATCGCTTTCGCGGGGTAGGCGGTCTTCAGTTGTTGGAGTAGTTGCTGAATATTGATCTCCGGCGCGTCATCTGTGGCGGTCGGAGTTTTAATCTCCACTAGCCAGTTTTTGATGGTTTTAAGGGATGGGCAACGTGCTGCAAAGTAAATAAATGCGGGATCTTTACGATCTGAATGTTTTTTTACATAGACTTCGAGGTGCTTAGCAATGGCCTCTTCAATGTCTTTTTTCTTCAGCGTTCCATGTGAAAAGTGCGTGATAAGATGCAGGCCCATGCTTTGTACAATTGTGCGTACTGGTTGGTATTTCTGAGATTTTGCTTCTCCCGCTTTTTTGGGGCGAGTGGCGTGAACATTGAAGCTTTGTTCAACATGAAATGAATTCTGGATGTTGAAATCGTAAGCCGTAGCATGGGACGCGGCCTCAAAAACATAAGCGATGATTTGATTGAGTAATGCCTGTAATTGCAGCCTTGATTGAGCAAAGTGGGCTGCTTTTTCTTCTAATGCCGCCTCTCCACCTAATGTGTTATGCAAGAGCGATAGCTCTATCTGATCAATCTCGGCCTTTACCTCTCCCATGAGGAGATAGGCTTTTCGTGCGCTTTGATTGACCGTCAGGAGGTTCTCGATCCGCATATCATTAAGGTATTGCTTGTCCTTATCGGGAAAATGCCGAGAAAGTAATTTTTCCCCCAAGATTTGCGTTCGTCTTTGTAGTAGCTCAAGCAAACCAGATCCACAAAGTAGTGGATTGCTTAACACGGCATCGAGTTCATTTGGCGGAGGAGTCATATTCGCTAAATGCCATTTTTGTTCAAAATGCTCATGCATGAGTGTGAGTTCAAGCTCATGATGCCAGCGTTCAATTTCTTGCAGAGGGATAAACATAATAGGCGCTAATTTTATTTTGCGTTACGTGGAGTCAACGTCTGGTTGTTGGTGAGAGTGCCGTGATTCGATGTCATCGACACCGAAAAATGCGAGTTTTTACCCGTGATGATCACCGCTTTCTGCTTTTTCACTTTTTGCTTTTGAGTCTGAAGCGGCGCAAGGAGTACGCCTAGAGCGTTTTGGGTTTGTTGTGTTCTCGTTGGTGTAAGCTCGTTCAGCGGCTGAGACTTTGTAGCACGGGCGTTTTACCACTGAATCATGATCACATGATAGAAAAAGCGTAGTGATCACGTCGGAAATGATACGGTGATCATGTTGCTAAGCCGGACTGGTTTTAGGCACGAAGATGAGCGCGGCGGTAGAGCATTTGTGAGGCAGGTTTTCGGTCTATCTTAGGTATGCGTTGTGGGTATCGAGAAATAGGTAAACGGCAGTTATCATAAGCGCCTGCTTTTGATGGTTATCCCATTGATACAAAAGCTCTCGGGTATCAATGAAAAAAGCGGGTATCGTTGCGGGTATCATTCTGATTTGTCACTTTTGATGCCTTTATAAATCAATTGTTTAGGTGTTTTATGCTGCTGCTTATCGATAACTATGACTCTTTTACCTATAACTTGTACCAGTACTTTTGCGAGCTGGGCTGTGAGGTCATGGTACGCCGCAACGATAGCCTAACGCTGGCTGATATCGAGCAGCTTGCGCCATCGCATTTGGTGATTTCCCCTGGGCCTTGCACACCCGATCAGGCTGGGGTGTCGCTGGCGGCTATCCGCCATTTTGCGGAGCGTTTGCCGATCCTCGGTGTTTGCCTAGGTCATCAGGCGCTGGCGCAGGTGTTTGGCGGCAAGGTGGTACGGGCACGGCAGGTGATGCACGGCAAAGTCTCGGCCATCCGGCATACCGGTTTGGGTGTCTTTGAGGGCTTGCCCGATCCGCTGTCGGTCACGCGTTATCACTCACTGGTGGTGGAGGCTGACTCACTGCCAGATTGCTTTGATATTACGGCTTGGAGTGAGCGTGATGGTCGCTTTGATGAAATCATGGGGATCCGACACCGTCATTTACCGCTGCAAGGGGTGCAGTTCCATCCTGAGAGCATCTTGAGCGAGCAAGGGCATAGCTTGCTGGCCAATTTTATCGCTGGCTAATTGTCCAGCGTTTTCCCTCTTTTCCTCTCATTTTTACTGACGTTAGCCGCATTTTATCGGCCGTTCTGTTGTGCTTTGCCTCGATTTTCCGTGTCTGGATGACGCGTGGGCATCGGTCAGCGGTGGTTCGTTGCGGTAGAGAGGAAATGCGAGCCGGCACATAGGCAAAAGCGAAAAACTCGTGTTAACTTAATGTTAATGCGAGGCGCGTCGGCGCCGGACAGTCTGGCGAGGAGCGGCGTATGCGTGAAGACCCGGCAGTTTCAGATTCCCCGTTGTTATCCCCTCTAACAGCATTATCGCCCCGCGCGAGTGCTGTTAAGCGCGCCTGTTTTGATCAGCTGATGGTGCCGTGTTATGCGCCCGCGGCCTTTATTCCGGTACGTGGCCAAGGCTCACGGGTGTGGGATCAGCAGGGCAAAGAGTACATCGATTTTACCGGTGGCATTGCCGTGAATGCGCTCGGACATTGCCATCCGGCGTTGGTGGAAACCTTGTTGCAGCAAGGGCAAACCCTGTGGCACCTGAGCAATGTCTACACCAACGAGCCAGCACTGCAGCTGGCGCAGTATCTGGTAACGCACACTTTTGCCGGTAAAGTCTTTTTGGCCAATTCGGGCGCAGAAGCCAATGAGGCGGCGCTCAAACTGGCGCGTCGTTACGCCATCGACCATCACTCGCCGTATAAAACCCAGATTATCGCCTTTCGGCAGGCCTTTCATGGCCGCACCTTTTTTACCGTCAGTACCGGCGGGCAGCCGAAATATTCCGATGGTTTTGGCCCCAAACCGGCGGACATCATCCATGTGCCCTATAACGATCTGGCTGCGGTGCGTGCCGTGATCGGCGATCACACCTGTGCGGTGATTGTTGAGCCGGTGCAAGGGGAAGGCGGAGTCATTCCGGCCACGGAATCGTTTTTAAGTGGGCTGCGTGAGCTGTGCGATCAGCATGACGCCTTACTGATTTTCGATGAAGTGCAGACCGGCGTTGGCCGCTCCGGCAGTTTGTATGCCTACATGCAATACGGGGTGACGCCGGATATTCTCACCACCGCCAAAGCATTAGGCGGCGGCTTTCCGATCGGCGCTATGCTGACCACCAGTGAGTTTGCCTCCAGTTTGACGGTCGGCACCCATGGTTCGACCTATGGCGGTAATCCGTTAGCCTGTGCGGTGGCGCATACCGTGCTGCGCACCGTCAATACGCCGAGTGTGCAAGAGGGCGTGTTGCTACGGGCGCGACAGTTTCATCAGCAGCTGCAGGCCATCAATCAGGAGTTCGGTCTGTTTCGCGAGATCCGCGGTTTAGGGCTGCTGATTGGCGCCGAGCTACAAGCGCCCTATATCGGGCAAGCGAAGGCCTTTTTAAATGCGGCCGCCGAAGAAGGGCTGATGCTGCTGATGGCCGGACCCGATGTCCTGCGCTTTGCGCCGTCATTGGTGATTGAGGAGCAGGATATTGCGTTGGGGATGGCACGCTTGCGGGCGGCGATTCGCCGCGTTTGTATGCCTCCATCCGCGAGTAGCCAATCTGGCCTCAGTGCTGGGTGAGGAGGCGCTATGCTGGTCGTCCGTCCGGTTACCCGCGCCGATTTGGCGGCGTTGATGCAGTGTGCACAGGCCTCTGGCTTTGGCTTTACCTCATTGCCGGCTGATGAGGCGCGCCTGCTCGAGCGTATTACACAGGCCGAGTTGGCATTTGCGGCTCACCCCACTGCGCCGGGGGAGTATGATTTTCTGTTTGTCTCCCAAGATACTGAAACCGGCCAAGTAGTGGGTACTACGGCGATTGAGTCTTGCGTCGGTTTGGCGCACCCCTTTTACAGCTATCACCGCGCCAAGGCGGTGCATGTCTCGCGCGAGCTGAATGTCTACAAAACCGTAGAAACCTTAACCCTGTGTAACGATTACACCGGCGTCACTGAGCTGTGCACGCTGTTTTTGCTGCCGGCTTATCGCCACGGTCAGCATGGCAAATTGCTGTCGAAATGCCGTTTGTTGTTTATCGCCGAGTTTGCCGCCTGTTTTGCCGAAACCGTGATTGCCGAGATGCGTGGGATTTCGGATGAACACGGCGATTCGCCGTTTTTCCAGTGGTTACGCACCCACTTTTTTGACATCGATTTCAGTACTGCCGATCGACTCACCGGCACGGGTAACAAGCGCTTTATCGCCGAACTGATGCCGCGCCACCCGATTTATATCAACTTGCTCAGCCCTGAAGCGCAGGCGGTGATTGGGCAAGTGCATCCACAAACTCGACCGGCGCTGCAGTTACTGCTGGAAGAGGGCTTTCACCATCGTGGCTATGTCGACATCTTCGATGCCGGCCCGACCGTGGAGTGTGCGCGCAATGACATCCGCGCTGTACGGCACAGTCGGCGCATGAAAGCGTGCGTGATGGAAGATACCACCCGCGGCAGTTTGCACTTAATCAGTTCGACCCGTTTCCAGCGTTTTCGCGCCTGTTTGGGGATGGTTTCGGTGGATGAAGAGCTGCACGAGGCGCATATCAGCCACGAAAGCGCGCAGCTTTTGCAGATCAGTGACGGCGACCGCGTGCGGATTTTGCCGTTATAACGCGCACCACAGCGCATTCAAGGAGGCGTCATGTCCGGTTTATTGATTGATGGCCGCTGGTTACCGGGGGAAGGGGGCGTCCTGCATTCGTACAATCCGGCCAGTGGTGCGTTGCTGTGGCAAGGTGCTGCCGCCACTGAGGCGCAAGTGCAGGCCGCGCTCAAGGCGGCACGCGCCGCATGGCCGGCGTGGCAGCAACTTAGCCCTGATGAGCGTTTTGTCTATCTACAGAATTTTAATGAGCAGGTGCGCCAGCAAGAAAGCTGGTTAGCCGGCTTGATCTGCGCCGAAACCGGTAAACCGCTGTGGGAAAGTCGTAATGAGCTGGCCGCCATGTTGGGCAAAGCCGAGATCTCTTGGCGTGCTTACCAAAGTCGAAGTGGTGAGTGGCAGCAGCCGATGGCGCAGGGGGTGTCACATGTGCGCCACCGCGCGCACGGGGTGATGGCGGTGTTTGGCCCGTACAATTTCCCCGGCCATCTGCCTAATGGGCATATCATGCCAGCGCTGCTGGCCGGAAATACGGTGGTGTTTAAGCCCTCCGAGCTGACGCCGGCGACTGGCGAGGCGCTGGCATTGCTGTGGCAACAAAGCGGTCTACCGGATGGCGTAGTGAATCTGGTGCAAGGTGGCGTGTCGGTTGGCGCTGCGCTGGCGGCATCGCCGGAGCTTGATGGTCTGCTGTTTACCGGCAGCGCACGTACCGGACGGCTGTTGGCGCAGCAATCGCTGGCGTTCCCGCAGCGCATTGTGGCGATGGAGCTTGGGGGGAATAACCCGCTGATCGTGCAGCAGGTGAGCGATCATAAAGCAGTGGTGCACGACATCCTGCTATCGGCCTTTCTGACCGCCGGCCAGCGCTGTACCTGTGCTCGCCGCTTGCTTTTACCGGTAGGTGATGAGGGCGATGCGCTACTACAGCGCTTAGTGCAGGCCACTCAGCAGTTACTGATCGGCGCGCCAGAGCAACGCCCGGAGCCATTTTGTGGGCCGCTGATCAGCAATGCCGCGGCCGCGCAGATGTTACAGGCGCAAGAGCAGCTACTGGCATTGGGTGCTAAGGCACTGTTACCGCTGCAGCCGCTTGCATTAGGGCCAGCTTTTTTACGACCAGGGATTTTGGATGTTAGCGCAGTGAGCGCGTTACCGGATGAAGAGTATTTTGGGCCTTTGTTACAAGTGCAGCGTTATCAGAGCTTTGCGCAAGCGCTAGAGTGGGCTAATCAGACCCGTTACGGGCTAGCGGCGGGCTTGTTCAGTGATGATCCGGCGCTGTATCAGCAGTTTCGTACTCAGATCCGCGCCGGGATCGTCAACTGGAATCGTCCACTGACCGGTGCGTCGAGTGCTGCGCCTTTTGGTGGCTGTGGTGCGTCCGGTAACTATCGGCCCTCGGCACTGTATGCCGCCGATTACTGCGCCTATCCGGTTGCCTCGTTGGAATTGGAGCATGCCACCTTGCCGGCTCAACTTAGCCCCGGGTTAACACTCTGACAGACAGAGGAGGATTAGCATGGGAAACTTCATTCTGGATAACCCCAGCACCGCGGGCAGTGACCTAGATGGCTTGTTACAGCGCTGGTGGCAAGACTATATAGCCATCACACCGGTGGTGAGTGAGATCAATCGCTTATTGGGCGAGGATGCGGCGCTGATTAATGACCATCTGGCGCTGCGCACCTTCAATCTACCGGCGACCGGTTTATCACGGTTATTGCCGTTGCTCGATGCGCTCGGTTACAGCGTGGAAGGGCACTATCAGTTTGTCGAACGCAAGCTCACCGCTGTGCATCTGGAACACCTCGATCCGCGTCAACCGAAGATTTTCATCTCCCAGTTGGAAGTTGACCAACTCTCACCGTTGGCGCAGCAGTTGATTGCGGCGCTGGTGGCGCAATTACCGGAGAATATGTTCGATAGCCCCCTTGGCTTGGCGGCCGGTCGGCTCTGGCAATTGTCGCTGGCGGATTATCAGTTGCTGCTGGCGGAGAGCGAGTATGCCGCGTGGCTGGCGGCATTCGGTTTTCGTGCTAATCACTTCACCTTATCGGTCAATGACCTGCAAGATTTTCATACCTTGCCGCAGTTTAATACCTTACTGGAGCAGCATGCGATTGCGCTGAATCAGCAAGGCGGGGTGATCAAAGGCTCACCAGCGCAGAAGCTGGAGCAGTCCGCCACGCTCGCCGATCCGGTACTGGTGCATTTTAGTGACCAACCCTGCGCCATTCCGGGCTGCTTTTATGAATTTGCCCTGCGTTATCCGCAAGAAGATGGCACCTTGTTCCAAGGCTTTGTCGAAAGTTCGGCAATCAGCATCTTTAGCAGTACCGATACCCGCCAGCAATAACACTCGCTACCACACTAGCACGCTCTCACGCGATGCCATCATCGGCAGGCTCGCGTGAGAGCGTGAGAGCGTGAGAGGTCACAGATGACGCGATGCGACCGCCATCCCCGACAAGGCATACATCTCACTTAAGTGCGATAAGATGCGATAGAAGTGATGATCGAGCGCGCTGTCTTCGGGCGGTAAACTCGGCAGTGGCAAGCTTTGTAGGCTGTTATCCGCCAGCGGTGTGCGGTTAGCCAGCTGCTGCTGGCAAGCTTGGATCGCAAACTCTAACGCTTCACGGTAGGCCTGCAGATTGCCCTCGGCTTCGGTTGCGCCCTCACGAATCTCCACCGTCATGCTGTTGATATGCTCGATGAGCTGCTGGCTATGTGCTTGCCACAGCAGGATCTCTTTAAGGTACAAACTGTTATAGCCTGGCTCTTGCAGCGCTTGTGCGTAAGAGTTGTGTAAATCCATCTGTGCTTGGTTGACCTTGATGCGCGACAAACTTAATTCAGCAGCACTGATGCTTTGGCGCTCCAGCATATGGATTAAGCGGCGCATGTGTTCGCCGACGCTGTCTAACAGCGCATTGGCATACTGCAGCAGACGGGTACTTTGCCACTGTGGCCACAGCAAGGTGGTACTGAGAAACGCCAGTACGCAGCCGAGCAGGGTATCTTCCATCCGCGCCACCAAAAATGCCGCGCTGTTGTGCGTCAGCAATTGCAGCAGGCAGACCACCATCACGGTGAGTAGCACTACTGCCCAACCATAGTGATTGTGCACCAGCGAAAAACCAATCAAGGTGCCGATAAACATAAACCCGAGCAGCCATGCTTGCGGCAGGTTTAGTAGCAGCACGCCAGTGCCGAGCACCAAGCCCAGTAATGTACCGTACGCCCGGTGCTGAATGCGCACCTTGGTTGCGTTATAGCCGCTTTGCATCACCAGCACGATGGTCAGCAAGACCCAATACGAGCGCGGTAGCGAGAGCAAGGCACCGATTTGCGCGCCAATGGCTAAGGTCACGCCACTGCGTGCCGCCATGCGCAGCGAAGAGGCATTCCAATTTAAGTAATTTTTGAGTGCAGTCAGCAGCGGCGGATCGGGGATGCGTGGGCACAGCTCGCGCTCGTAGGTCGGACGCAGGGTTTGCAGCAAGCGCGCCACTTGGCCGAAGTGATAGGCACAAAAGTGCAGGACTTCGCTGTCAGGGTGCTGTGTTTGTAACCGCTGTAAGTCATTCAGGCCCGCCTGCATATCAAAGTCGGCGAGTCGGTCTGCGTATAGGATGCTGTCGGCAATGGCGCGCAGGCGCTGCACCATCATGCTGACGTTACCCAAGATCACCGCTTGTGCCTGACAGGCACAAATCTCATCGTGTACCCGCTGCGGTTGATTCAGGCTGCTGGTAATGTGCTCTTGCAGATCCAGCGCAGTTTGGTACAGACGTAGCATTTTCTGGCCACCAGGCCAGCTTTGCGCATCTAACTGATTCAATAATTGGCTGCTTTGCGACAGCAACTCCATCAGGTTTTGCTGTTTTTGCAGTAACACTAAGCTGGCTTGCTCTGGGTCAGTGGCATTCACTAATACCTGATATTTGCTGTCCAGATAATCGGCCAAGGCGCGGTAAGACTTGTTGAGCGTGTCGCGTAGCGGCACGAATTTCCACAGATGAATCCAGCAAAAAGTAAACAGACCAAACCAAGCCACGCCAATTAAAAACACCCCAGCGGCTTGCCAGAAGGGGAAGATTTTCAGCAGTGCTAAGGTCAAAATACCGGCCGCTAAGCACGCGGGCATCAGCTTGGTATTTTGGCTGCTGATTTCCCGCACAACGCCATACACCAGCGCCAATAACAGTAAAATCAGCGGCTCCGGTAGCCCCAATTGCAGCAAACCACCGACAAACAAACTGGCGGAGGCAAAGATGGCGGCGACGGTGACTACGCGGCGCAGATAGTGCTGTTGCGGTGCGTCTAAACCAGCGACCGTACAACAAGGGACGGATAAAAATAGCAGCAGGCCATACATGACATTGCCGAGCGCCAGCGCGGTAAGCACCGGAATGGCGACAATCAGGGTCTGTCGGAGGCCGAAGTTGAATTCAGGATGCAGAAGCAGGTGTTTTAACGATCTCATGAGCCGCTCTTGGCTGACATAAAAAACAGGCTGTTTCTGAGATCAAAGCACAAAAGGCGCTAAAAAGCGCCTTTTACCTGAAACCGGAAAAGTAACCGGAGATTAACGCGTGCCGTACACCACGATGGTTTTACCGTGGGCGGAGATCAGGTTCTGATCTTCCAGCATCTTCAGGATACGACCTACCGTTTCACGGGAGCAGCCAACAATCTGGCCGATCTCTTGACGGGTGATCTTGATTTGCATACCGTCTGGGTGGGTCATCGCGTCTGGCTGTTTGGCCAGATTCAGCAGTGTCTGTGCGATACGACCAGTTACGTCCAAGAAGGCCAAGTTGCCCACTTTCTGCGAGGTGGTCTGCAGACGGGAAGCCATCTGGGCAGAAAGACGCATCAGGATATCCGGGTTAACCTGGATCAGCTGACGGAATTTCTTGTAAGAGATCTCGGCCACTTCGCAGGCACTCTTGGCACGTACCCAAGCAGTACGCTCCTGACCTTCCTCGAACAGTCCCAGTTCACCAATAAAATCACCCTGATTCAGATAGGACAGGATCATCTCCTTACCTTCTTCATCTTTAATCAGAACAGCGACGGAACCTTTGACGATGTAGTACAGCGTTTCTGCCTTTTCGCCTGCATGGATCAGCGTGCTCTTGGATGGGTATTTATGAATGTGACAATGAGACAAAAACCACTCAAGGGTAGGGTCTGTTTGCGGTTTACCAAGAACCATTTATATTTCCTCTACATAGTCGCTTGATACGACAGGACTAGCAATATTTCCCTGTGTAACGCAGCCCGACAATCTCTACGTTTTGTACACGTATTGTGACCTTAGCATATTGACTCGTGGGTTCTGCTGCAAGGCTACCTCTCATTGGGTAGCATTCTAGCGGCCTAATTTAATGATGCTCTGATTTTGATCCAGCCTGTGGCACACCGCACGTTTTTTATCATTAAATCCCACTAGCTGAGCGCGAAAAAGCCAACTCTTGTGACAAATTAGGCGAAATTGTCTGTCAAATGTGCAGGTTATTTCACGATTTTTGCGATTGCACAGATTGTGTTCGCAATAATTTGGCCACAGCCGGTGTCAAAATCAGATCCATCGCCAATTCCATTTTGCCCCCCGGTACTACCAGCGTGTTCATGCGTGAAATAAATGCCCCCTGAATCATCGCCAGCAGGTAGGGAAAATCGACCTGAAAATCTTCGCGAAAGTGGATCACCACAAAGCTCTCATCCATGCTGGGAATGCTGGTGGCCGCGAACGGGTTTGAGGTATCCACCGTCGGCACGCGTTGGAAGTTGATGTGGGTACGCGAAAACTGTGGGGTGATGAAGTTGATGTAGTCATCCATCGAGCGCACGATTGAGTGCATGACCGCTTCGCGCGAGTGGCCGCGTTCATGAATATCGCGCACCAGTTTTTGGATCCACTCCAGATTGACGATCGGCACCATGCCAATCAACAAATCCACATGCTGCGCCACATTGTGCTGCTCGGTGACTACCGCACCGTGCAAGCCTTCATAAAACAGCAGGTCAGAGTTTTCCGGCAACGGCTGCCAATCGGTAAAGGTGCCAGGTAGCTGGTTGTAAGGCACGGCTTCGTCGAAGGTGTGTAAGTATTTGCGCACTTCGCCATCGCCGGATTGCGCATAGCGGGCTAGGCAGGCCTCTAAGCGGCCAAAATCGTTGGCTTCCGGGCCAAAATAGCTGATATGCCGTCCTTGCTCGCGGGCGCGGCGCACCGCGGTATCCATTTCGGTGCGGGTGTAGCGGTGAAAACTGTCCCCTTCGATGAAGGCGGCATTGAGCTGCATCTTTTTGAACATCTTGCGGAACACGCGGCTGGTGGTGGTCGTCCCCGCACCACTGGAGCCGGTGACCGCAATAATCGGATGTAACGCAGACATAAGCACTCCTTGCTCAGGTACGCAGCGGCATAAAACCGCGCTTAACCGTTAAATTCGTCGCGACGCATGATGTTCAGGCTCTCATGCAATTCCGACCACACCAGCACCGCTTCACCGCTTTGCAGCTGGCGGCGTAGCTGTTCGGTCTTTTCGGCAAAACTCATCTCTTGCTGGCCATAATCGGTGCCTTCACGCAGGACAAACGATTCCAGCAAATTGTTCAGGGTTTCCGGTTCAAGTTGTTGCCAAGGAATGATCATCGGTTCAATGGGCTCCAAGATAGATCGGCTGTCGCGCAGAGGATTAGCCTTATTCTAAATGAGGGCGCAGCCATTGGGGAATACGCTGCTCTAACCACATCTGTGGCTGCTGCCAAGTGCCACCGACAAACCCGACATGGCCACCATGCTCGGTCAGCTGATACTCAATATTGGCCGGAAGACTATCTCGTGGCGGGATCACCGCCTCGGTCATAAAGGGATCGTCTTTGGCATGTAGCATCAAGGTCGGTACGGTGATGTGTGCCAGTACCGGCAGGGCGCTACAGCGCTGGTAGTAATCTTCGGCGCTGTCAAAGCCGTGTAGCGGGGCGGTCAGCAGATGGTCAAAATCGCGCAAGCGACGCAGTTGGCGGATCTCCGCTTGGTTCAGTGGTAAATCCACCCGCCGCAGCGTCATTTTGCGCAGCAGGTTGCTTTTCATTTTGCCCAGCAGGTACTGATGATAGATACGCGAAAAGCCCTGTTCGAGGCGACGCGAGCACGGTTCGAGGGCAAACGGCGCCGAAACCGTGACCGCGGCTTGCAACAGGCTGTCCGTGCCATATTCGGCCAGATAGCGCGCCAGCATATTGCCGCCGAGGGAAATACCGATGGCCGCTGTGTTCTGCTCACCAAAATTGAATGGTAGCCACTGCAACACGAAGCGGGCATCGGCGGTATCGCCAGAGTGATAGGCGCGCGCTAAACGGTTGGGCTCACTGCCACAACCGCGAAAATGCATCAAAAGCCCCAACCAGCCCGCATCGCGGATCGCTTGCAGCAGTCCGTGGGCATACGGGCTGTGGAAATTGCCCTCCAGACCGTGAAACAGCACCACGCGAGGTTTGTGCTTGGCAGTCAGCGGGCTTTCGGTCCACGCCAGCTCGAGAAAATCGCCGTCCGGCGTCTCCAGTGTTTGCGTTATCGGGGTAAATTGTGGCTGGCGGCGCAGCAGGCGCGGCAACAGCGTTTGCAGGTGCGGGTTGTGCGCACCGCGTAAGGGATGAAAAGGCATGAAGGCGGCCGGCTCATGTGCCGCGCAGATCCTGGCAGACATAGGTGTCACATCAGCAATCCAATAAGAACGTAATCTACGTTGATACCGGATTTTGCGGCAAAAGGAAATGGGGGCGCGTTTATCCCTGAAATCTATCACTGCGCTATGGGGAAGGGGTAAAAACGATGCACCCCCTGCGATACCGGCAGTGCGGCATCGCAGGGGGCGATTCAGTGACGGACTAGGTTTCTTGGTGAACTCGCTTGCGCGAGCTTAACTTAACGCGTCAAAAGCCTGCTGCAGGTTTTCCAGTTCACTTTGGGCATCCAGCCACGCCATCTCGGTTTCTTCCAGCGCGTTTTTGGTGCTGACTTGCAATGACAACAGCTCCGTCATGCGCACTTTCTGACTGGCATCGTACAGCGCCGGATCTGCCAGCTGGGTTTCCACCTCTTGCAGCTTGCTGGTTAAGGTTTCTAACTCTTTTTCCAGTTTGGTCAGCTGACGGCGCAGTGGCTGGGTTTGCTGACGAAATTCCGCTTCGCGGCGCTTTTGCTCTTTACGGGCTTGTGCGCTGTTGGTGTTGTCTTTGTCGCCAGCGTTGCTGGTCGCAGGGCTGTCTTGTTGCTCACGCTTTTGCTCTTCGCTCAGCCAACGCTGGTAATCATCCAGATCGCCGCGGAACAGCACGACCTGACCGTCATGCACCAGATAGAGATCGTCGGTGGTCGAGCGCAGCAGGTGACGGTCGTGCGAAACCACCACCATCGCGCCGTCGAAGTCGATAAGCGCTTCGGTCAGCGCTTGGCGCATGTCCAAATCCAAGTGGTTGGTCGGTTCATCCAGCAGCAGCAGGTTCGGGCGTTGCCACACGATCAGCGCCAGCACCAGACGGGCTTTCTCACCACCGGAGAACGGAGCCACCGGATCGGTGACCTTATCGCCGCGAAAACCGAAGCCGCCGAGATAATCACGCAGCTGTTGTTCGGTTTCTCGCGGTGCTAAACGTGCCAGATGTACCAGCGGGCTCTCTTCTGGATGCAGGGTTTCCAGCTGATGCTGGGCAAAGTAGCCGAGCTTGATGCCGCGCGACAGCTCAACCACCCCGTGTAGCGGCGCCAGCTCTCCGGCCAGCAGTTTAATCAGGGTCGATTTACCCGCGCCGTTGCGCCCCAATAGACCAATACGCGAGCCGGGCACCAAGTTGAGCTTCACGGAGTTGAGGATAATCTTCTCGCCGTAGCCCGCGCTGACTTTTTCCATGCTCAAAATAGGATTCGGCAGACTCTCCGGCGCACGGAAGCTAAAGCGAAATGGGTTATCCACGTGCGCAGGGGCAATCAACTCCATACGCTCCAAGGCTTTCACTCGGCTTTGGGCTTGTTTCGCCTTGGACGCCTTGGCTTTAAAGCGATCGATAAACGATTGCAGATGGGCTACTTTGGCTTGCTGGCTTTCATACAGCGATTGCTGCTGCGACAGTTTAGTTACCCGCTGCACTTCAAAGGAGCTGTAGTTACCGGTGTACTCATCGATGCGTTGCTGCTCGATGTGCAAAATCTTATCGACAATCGGATCGAGGAAATCGCGGTCGTGGGAAATCAGCACTAAGGTGCCGCGATAGCTGTTGAGCCATTTTTCCAGCCAAATTACGGCGTCCAGATCCAAGTGGTTGGTCGGTTCATCCAGCAGCAATAAGTCAGAGCGGCACAGCAGGGCTTGCGCCAAGTTCAGGCGCATCCGCCAACCACCGGAGAAACTTTTCACCGGTTGCACATGCTGTTCAGACGAAAAACCTAAGCCATGCAGTAAGCTGGCAGCGCGGGAGCGAATCGACCACGCGCCAATAGCATCGAGTTTGCCGTGCAGTTCGGCAATCTTGTGACCGTCATTGTCGTGGTTGGCGCAGTCTAACGCCTGTTCAAGTTGTCGGTACTCTCGGTCGCCATCTATGACATACTCAATAGCAGGCATATCCAGTGCCGGCGTTTCTTGATTCACCCAGGCCATCGCCCAGTGGGCGGGTACGGAGATAGAACCGGCATCGGTAGTAAGCTCGCCTTTAATCAAGGCAATCAGGGTAGATTTACCACAGCCGTTTTTTCCCACCAGGCCGACTTTCTGGCCGGGATTGATGGTAGCGCTGGCGTTATCCAGCAACATCTGATTGCCGCGGATTAACTGGATATTAGAAAATACGATCATTGCAGGTTGCCTTTGCGAGCGAGAGCTGATGCGAGAAATGCCAAAAAAACAGGCCTGCATGGTAACGGAAATTCAGGTCACTGACGACCTTCAGGTGACGCAAAGCAGGAGTAATGAATGCGCGAACGGAGCCTTTCCCCGACGCCACCCAACGTTTTATTGATTGTCGCCCACCCGGATCTGCAAGAATCGGTGGCGAACCGTGCACTGCTGGACGGTGCGGCGGCCTTGGATAATGTCACCGTACACGATTTGTACGCCCAGTATCCGGACTTCTTTATCGATGTGCAGCGTGAGCAGACGCTGCTGCGTGATTTCGATGTGATTGTGTTTTTGCATCCGCTGTATCTGTACAGCTGTCCGGCGCTCCTCAAAGAGTGGATGGATCGGGTGCTGGTCAAAGATTTTGCCCACGGTAAACAGGGCGATGCCTTAATGGGCAAGCACTGGCACTCGGTGATCACCATTGGCGGGCCGGCGCGTGCTTATAGCCGTACCGGCTATAACCGCTATCCGATTGAAGAGATTCTGCGCCCGTTTGAGTTGACGGCGGCCTTATGCCGAATGCAGTGGATAGCCCCGCAAGTGATCTATTGGGCGCGCCACTTGCAACCGCATGTGATGCAAACCCATGTCCATAATTTCCAGCAGTGGCTCACCGCCCCGCTGGCGATCGAATCTGAATCTGAGTTGGAGATCGAGTCTGATGTCTGAAACCGGCTCCATGCATGATGTAATTTTATTTTTGAGCGCGGCGGTGATTGCCGTGCCGTTGGCACGTAAAGCGGGGATCGGTGCGGTTCTCGGCTATTTGCTGGCCGGTATGGCCATTGGCCCTTGGGGCTTACGTCTGATTAATGATGTGGAAGCGGTACTGCATTTCTCCGAACTTGGGGTGGTGTTGCTGCTGTTTATCATCGGCTTGGAGTTAAATCCCGGCAAACTGTGGCAGATGCGGCGACCCATTTTCGGCCTTGGCGCGTTGCAGGTGTTATTAACCGCCGGCTTATTGATGGGGCTGCTGCTGTTACTTGGCTTTAGCTGGCAAAGTGCCTTGATCAGTGGTTTGGGGCTGGCGATGTCCTCCACCGCCATGGGCTTGCAGTTAATGCGCGAGTACGGCATGACCCGTAACGATGGCGGGCAGTCGGGCTTTGCCATTTTGCTGTTTCAGGACATGGCGGTGGTGCCGGTATTGGCCTTGATCCCCATGTTGGCGGTGGGCGCCAGTGACACCACGGACTGGTCGATGATTGCGATCCGGGTTGGTGGCGTGGCCGCGTTGCTGCTGGGCGGCCGCTATCTGCTGCGCCCATTGTTCCGCATGATTGCCAATACCGGCGTGCGTGAAGTCTTTACCGCTGCGGCGCTGCTGGTGGTGCTGGGCACCGCCTTCTTAATGCAGGCCATTGGCCTGTCGATGGCGTTGGGTACCTTCCTCGCCGGCGTGTTGTTGGCCGAGAGCGAGTTTCGTCACGAGCTGGAAATTGCCATCGAGCCGTTTAAAGGGCTGCTGCTGGGGCTGTTTTTCATCTCGGTAGGTATGGCGGTCAACTTAGGTATTTTGCTCACCGATCCACTGTGGGTGGCCTTGATGGTGCTGGTCTTGGTCAGCGTGAAAGCGGCAGTGCTGTTTTTGGTCAGTATCTTGTTCCGCTTGCGCCGGACCAGTCGCTTACAGTTGTCGGTGGTGCTCAGTCAGGGCGGGGAATTTGCTTTCGTGCTGTTCTCGGCCGCCGCCGCCAGCCGAGTGATTGACTCCCAGCAACTGGCGTTGCTGCTGGTGAGCGTGAGCTTGTCGATGATGACTACGCCGCTGCTGATGAAGCTGCTCGACCGCTGGTTGGCCAAGGCCCTCAACACCCAAACGGTCAGCGAAGAGCAACCGCATGTGGAGGATGATGAGCCGCAGGTAATCATCGTCGGTTTCGGTCGCTTTGGCCAAATTGTCGGCCGACTGTTGAGTGCTAACAAAGTGCGCATCACGGTATTGGAGCGCGACCCGAACCAAGTGTCGTTCTTGCGCCGCTACGGCTACAAAGTGTATTACGGCGATGCCACGCAATTGGAGCTGCTACGCGCCGCCGGTGCCGCGCAGGCCGATTCCATCGTGATCGCCGCTGACGATCACGAAGCCAACATGCAGATTGTGCACCTGTGCCAAGAGCACTTCCCACAGTTGCAGATTTTGGCCCGTGCTCGTGGGCGGGTGGAGGCTCACGCACTGCTGAGTGCTGGCGTTACCTTATTTAGCCGCGAAACCTTCTCCAGCGCCTTAGAGTTAGGGAAAAAAGCGTTGGTGACCACCGGCATGCATCCGCACCGCGCCTACCGCGCGCAGCAGTATTTCAAACGCTTAGACATGCAGATGCTGCGTGACCTGATGCCACAGCATCAAGCCGGCGTGACCGAGATCTCGCGGGTTAAAGAAGCGCGGCGCGAACTGGATGATATTTTCGAGCGCGAGATGCAAAATGAAAGTCTGCGTCATCAAGGATGGGATGTTGAAGATGAATAAACGTCGGCGTTTTATCGCCGGAGCCGTGTGTCCACACTGTCAGCAGCAGGACACCTTAGCTTTGTACCGGGAGCTGGAAACCGAAGTGGTCGAGTGCGTGCAATGCGGTCATCGCCAGACGCAAGCCGCCGCGCATATCGAACAGCACAAACGCCCAGACGAGCAAATAATCGGGGTTTTTCGCCCGGATTAACATTGTGAGGTTTCCGCGCACTGCCGATTTCCGCTACAATCGGCGCGCGAAAGATAATCCTTTTTCTACCGACGGCAGGAGTTGCCATGAAAATTGCTAAAGACGTGGTGGTCAGCCTGGCCTACCAAGTACGTACAGAAGATGGTGTGCTGGTGGACGAATCTCCGGTCAGCGCGCCGCTGGATTACCTGCATGGTAACGGCAACCTGATCACCGGCCTGGAAAATGCCCTGGAAGGCCGTGAAGCTGGCGCCAGCTTCGAAATTACCATTCCAGCTGAAGAAGCTTACGGTAACTACGACGACAACCTGGTTCAGCGCGTACCAAAAGACGTGTTCCTGGGTGTGGACGAAATCGAAGTTGGCATGCGCTTCCTGGCGGATACCGATCAAGGTCCAGTACCAGTAGAAGTAACCGAAGTGGGCGACGACTACGTTGTTGTTGACGGTAACCACATGCTGGCTGGCCAAGCACTGCACTTTGCGGTGGAAGTGGTTGCAGTACGTGAAGCGACTGCCGAAGAGCTGGAGCACGGTCACGTGCACGGCGCGCACTCACACGAAGGCGGCTGCTGCGGCGGTCACGGCCACGGTGAAGGCGAAGGCTGCTGCGGTGGTCACGGTCATGACCATGACCACGATCATGACCACGAAGGTGGTTGTGGTAACCACGGTGGTTGCGGGTGCAAGCACTGATAGCCGGTCGAGTGGTGGTGCGCGAGCATCCTCACACTCACTGAGCAACATCGAAAAGATAGCAAAAGGGCACCCTAGGGTGCCCTTTTTTATGGCGCGGCTTGCACGTAATGCGATTTTCACTCCACGCGACTTTCCCGAGACTATTTACTCGAAATTATGCCGAGATCAGTAATGCGGCGGAGGCGTCTCTTCCGCCTGCGAAGCCACTGGCGAGGCTTGCACTTCCCGTAACTTGGTGACCGCAAAGCGTACTTGGGTACGCAATTTTTCCAGCTCAATTTGTTGCTGGATAATGACCTTATTCAGCTCTTCGATGGTCACTTCCTGAAATGCCTGACGGCTTTCCAGATGATCCAGCCGTGCCTGTAATGCTGCTAACTCGCTCATTCACGTGCCTCACACCCGTTGATGGCCGGTACTTAGGCACCGGCGGCCACAAAAACGCGATTAAACCCTATTTGAGGGAATTATCCAACCGCTGTGCGGTCAAATCTGCCGGTACAGTGCTGACAGACAAAGATCATCTACACTAAATAATTGTCGTCGCAATGAATTTATACAGATTGCTTTCGGACGCCCTGTGCAGTTTCGCCAATCGCGAGTATATTGATTACTACGCACATCTTTTACGCGTAAGGTATCGTGCGGGCACGTTGCCCGCCCATGGAGGAAGAATGAAACCAGCATTTAAATCATCGCTGATCGCGATGACACTCGCACTGTCTTTAGGCAGCGGCGCTGTGATGGCAGCCGGAGCACCGGCGGCAGAGCCAGCGAATGTGACTGCGCCAAAAGTGGCCGGTTTTGCGAATGAAGATCAGCAGGCAGCCTACGCAATCGGGGCTTCCATGGCGCGTTATGTTTCTGCCAACTTAGATGCGCAGAAAAACATCGGCATGAACCTGAGCCGCGAAGAAGTTCTGAAAGGGATGCAAGAAGCCTTTAACGGCAAATCCAAAATGAACGATACCGAAATCCAGCAAACCCTGCAGGCGCTGGATATGAAGATCAGCAAGCTGGCCCAAGCCAAAATGGCAGAGCAAGCCAAAGCAAACGCCGCAGCCGGTGATGCTTTCCGCGCTAAATTCGCCAAAGAAAAAGGCGTGAAGAGCCTCAAGAGCGGTCTGCTGTATCTGGTAGAGAAAGAAGGTACCGGAGCAACACCGAAAGCGACCGATACCGTAGTGGTTAACTACGTCGGCACCCTGATTGACGGTAAGAAATTCGACAGCTCTTACGATCGTAAAGAGCCGGTCACGTTCCCTCTGAACCGTGTGATCCCAGGCTGGACCGAAGGTCTACAGCAAATCAAAGCTGGCGGTAAAATCAAGCTGGTGATCCCGCCAGAGCTGGCTTACGGTGCTGACGGTACCCCAGGCATTCCACCTAACTCCACACTGGTGTTCGAAGTGGAACTGCTGAAAGTGGAAGCGCCAGCTGCGGCTAAATAAGCGCACGCATCACATTTTCACGAGCAGACAAAAGCCGGCCTGAGTGTCGGCTTTTATTTTTCCGCGCCAGAATTGACCTTTCTGTTACAATCCATGAAAAGTTAACCTGCTGAAATCTATGCGAGATGGAAATGTCGAATGAGCTTATCTTAAATGATGTGCTGTCAGAGCACGATTTACTCGATCACCGGCCTTTCAGTGAGCAGGACCATGAGATCCTGAACTCCTACCATGCCGTGGTTGATGGTCTGGCTGCGCTGATTGGCTCACATTGCGAAATCGTCTTGCATTCGCTCGAAGATTTAAAGCACTCCGCGGTACGGATCGCCAACGGCGAAATCACCGGCCGCACCATCGGCTCACCCATCACCGATTTGGCTTTGCGTATGCTGCATGACATGGAAGATGCCAGCGTATCTCGCGCCTATTTCACCCGCGCCAAAGGCGGGGGGGCGCTGATGAAATCCATCACCATCGCGATCCGCAACCGTGAAAATCGGGTGATTGGTTTGTTGTGTATCAACATCAACTTAGATGCGCCGTTCTCGCAAGTGCTGAAAGCCTTTATGCCTGAAGAAGCGCGGGAAACGCCGTCTAACGTTAACTTCGCCAGCTCAGTTGATGAACTGGTGGCACAAACGCTGGAATTTACCATTGAGGAAGTGAACAACGATCGCAGTGTCTCCAACAACCTGAAGAACCGTCAGATTGTGTTGGCGCTGTATGAGAAAGGGATTTTTGACATCAAAGATGCCATCAACCAAGTGGCCGATCGCCTCAATATTTCCAAACACACCGTATACTTATATATCCGTCAGTTCAAAAATGATGACCTCAGTAGTGGAAGCGACTAATCCTCAACCGCTCAATTACGCCTTGTTGGTGACCGGCCCGGTGTATGGCCAACAAGCGGCGCTCAGTGCTTACCAATTTGCCGGTGCCTTGCTCGCGCGCGGCCATCGCATCAGTCAGGTTTTTTTCTACCGCGATGGGGTACTCAATGCCAACGCCCTGACCGCGCCGGCCAGTGATGAATTTCATCTGGTCAACGCATGGCGTGATCTTGCGGCCGCGCATGATATTGCGTTGAACGTCTGTGTCGCGGCGGCTTTGCGCCGTGGCGTGGTGGATGCCGCGCAAGCCGAACAAGAGCAACTGAGCGCGGCTAACTTACACCCAGCTTTTACCTTGGCTGGGTTGGGGGAACTGGCACAGGCCGCCTTGACCTGTGATCGCGTCGTGCAGTTTTAAGATCCCAAGAGAGTGCTTACCGATGAAGCGCATCGCATTTGTCTTTACCCATGCTCCACACGGCAGCGCTGCCGGACGGGAAGGGCTGGACGCCTTACTGGCCACCTCAGCGTTTAGCGAAGATCTGGGCGTCTTTTTTATCGGCGACGGCGTACTGCAACTGCTACCCGAGCAGCAACCGCAGCTGATCCTAAGTCGCGACTATATCGCTACCTTCGGTTTATTGCCGCTGTATGACATCACCCTGTGTTACGTCAATCTGCCGGATCTGCGTCGCCGTGGCTTGGACGCGCAATGCCCACTGCTGCTCAACCCACAGCGGCTAGAGCAAGATGAGTTGCTGCAGACCCTGCAAGGTTTTGACACCATACTGACCTTTTGATGGCCATCGCGCCACGGTGGCGGCGAGGTCCGGCACCGTGCTGGCGCCCATCATGACTGTTATTGTGTCCATCTCTGTCTCCACCTTGATCCGGATTCAAGGAGTGCCGTTATGCTGTACACCCTGTCGAGTTCACCGTTTGCTAGCCAAGCGTTGACTGACATCCTGCGTCTGGCCACTGAGCAAGACGCCCTGTTACTGTGGAGTGATGGCGTCCTCGCCGCACTTGCCGGCTGCGAGTTTGCGGAACCTCTGGCCGCCAGTCCGGTCAAAGTCTATGTTCTGCAGGCTGATGCGCAGGCGCGTGGTATCGCAGAACGACTATTGTCGCAGATACAAGTTATTGATTATTCAGGTTGGGTTGCGCTCACCGAGCAATATCCACAACAACTGGCGTACTGAATTGCCAGCGGCGTTGGTGATAAAATCAGCGTTTGCGGTACCCTGAATAGCCAAACTGCAGTACACTTGAAGCTTGCCTTAAATGCATATGTTGTATATTTCTTGACACCTTTAAGGCACGATCCTAGAATGCTGCGTCCCCATACTCTGGGGAGGATTTTTCACGTGTTTACGAAGTAAAACCAGGAGCTATATTTAATGGCAACTATTAACCAGCTGGTACGCAAACCGCGCACCCAGAACGTTGAAAAGAGCAACGTTCCAGCGCTGCAAGCGTGTCCGCAAAAGCGTGGCGTATGTACTCGCGTATATACCACCACTCCAAAAAAACCAAACTCCGCTCTGCGTAAAGTTTGCCGTGTTCGTCTGACTAACGGTTTTGAAGTTACCTCCTACATCGGCGGTGAAGGTCACAACCTGCAAGAGCACTCCGTAGTTCTGATCCGCGGTGGTCGTGTTAAAGACCTGCCAGGTGTGCGTTATCACACCGTTCGCGGCGCTCTGGACTGCGCTGGCGTTAAAGACCGTAAGCAATCTCGTTCCAAGTACGGTGTAAAACGTCCTAAGTCTTAATGGTTCTCCGTTAAGTAAGGCCAAACACCCATTTACAAATCAAAAACTCTTTGAGTTTTGGATAACCTGAAGTTTTAAACGGAGAATTCCTATGCCACGTCGTCGCGTGATTGGTCAACGTAAAATTCTGCCGGATCCAAAGTTCGGATCTGAGCTGTTGGCTAAATTCATCAACGTTGTGATGGTAGACGGTAAGAAGTCTACTGCTGAATCAATCGTATACACTGCACTGGACATCCTGGCTCAGCGCTCTGGCAAAGATCACCTGGTAGCTTTCGAAACTGCTCTGGAAAACATTCGTCCAGCAGTAGAAGTTAAAGCACGCCGTGTAGGTGGTTCTACTTACCAGGTGCCTGTAGAAGTACGTCCAGTACGTCGTAACGCGCTGGGCATGCGTTGGCTGGTTGAAGCTGCTCGTAAGCGCGGTGAAAAATCCATGGCTCAGCGTCTGGCGAACGAACTGTCTGATGCTGCAGACAACAAAGGTACTGCAGTTAAGAAACGTGAAGACGTTCACCGCATGGCTGAAGCCAACAAGGCGTTCGCTCACTATCGCTGGTAATACCGAAAAGTGCAGACTCTGTTGGGAGTCTGCACTTCCTATTTTCCGACAGAAGAACGCCCTTAGTTCATAGAGGAAGACATCGTGGCTCGTACTACTCCTATCGAGCGCTACCGTAATATCGGTATTAGTGCTCACATTGACGCCGGTAAAACTACTACTACCGAACGTATTCTGTTCTACACCGGTGTAAACCACAAAATCGGTGAAGTTCATGACGGCGCAGCCACCATGGACTGGATGGAACAGGAACAAGAGCGTGGTATTACCATCACCTCCGCTGCGACTACTGCATTCTGGTCAGGTATGGCTAAGCAGTATGAACCGCATCGCGTAAACATCATCGACACCCCAGGACACGTTGACTTCACCATCGAAGTAGAACGTTCTATGCGTGTACTGGACGGTGCAGTAATGGTTTACTGTGCGGTAGGTGGCGTTCAGCCACAGTCTGAGACCGTATGGCGTCAGGCTAACAAATACAAAGTACCTCGTATCGCGTTCGTTAACAAAATGGACCGTATGGGTGCTAACTTCCTGAAAGTTGTTGGTCAGATCAAAACCCGTCTGGGCGCGAACCCTGTTCCGCTGCAGCTGGCAATTGGTGCTGAAGAAGGCTTCACCGGTGTTATCGACCTGGTGAAAATGAAAGCCATCAACTGGAACGATGCAGACCAAGGCGTGACCTTCGAATACGAAGAGATCCCAGCTGACATGCAGGATCTGGCTGACGAATGGCACCAGAACCTGATCGAATCCGCTGCCGAAGCTTCTGAAGAGCTGATGGAGAAATACCTGGGTGGTGAAGAACTGACTGAAGAAGAGATCAAAAATGCTCTGCGTCAGCGCGTTCTGAACAACGAAATCATCCTGGTAACCTGTGGTTCTGCGTTCAAGAACAAAGGTGTTCAGGCGATGCTGGATGCGGTAGTTGACTACCTGCCATCCCCAGTTGACGTTCCTGCGATCAACGGCATCCTGGACGACGGTAAAGATACTCCGGCTGAGCGTCACGCAAGTGACAAAGAGCCGTTCGCTGCACTGGCGTTCAAAATCGCTACCGACCCATTCGTGGGTAACCTGACTTTCTTCCGCGTTTACTCTGGTGTGGTTAACTCCGGTGACACCATCCTGAACTCCGTGAAGTCAGCGCGTGAGCGTTTTGGTCGTATCGTACAGATGCACGCTAACAAGCGTGAAGAGATCAAAGAAGTTCGTGCGGGCGACATCGCTGCAGCTATCGGTCTGAAAGACGTGACCACTGGTGACACCCTGTGTGACCCAGATCACCCAATCATTCTGGAGCGTATGGAATTCCCTGAGCCGGTAATCTCCATCGCAGTTGAACCAAAAACCAAAGCTGACCAAGAAAAAATGGGTCTGGCTCTGGGCCGTCTGGCGAAAGAAGACCCGTCTTTCCGCGTATGGACTGACGAAGAGTCTGGCCAGACTATCATCGCCGGTATGGGTGAATTGCACCTGGACATCATCGTTGACCGTATGAAGCGTGAATTCAACGTTGAAGCGAACGTGGGTAAACCTCAGGTTGCTTACCGCGAAGCGATTCGTGCGAAAGTTACCGATGTTGAAGGTAAACACGCTAAGCAGTCTGGTGGTCGCGGTCAGTACGGTCACGTTGTGATCGACATGTACCCACTGGAGCCGGGCTCTAACCCGAAAGGTTACGAGTTCATCAACGACATCAAGGGTGGTGTAATTCCTGGCGAATACATCCCTGCCGTTGATAAAGGCATCCAGGAACAGCTGAAGTCTGGCCCTCTGGCTGGCTATCCAGTTGTTGACATGGGTGTTCGTCTGCACTTCGGTTCTTACCACGACGTTGACTCCTCTGAACTGGCGTTTAAACTGGCTGCGTCTCTTGCCTTTAAAGAAGGCTTTAAGAAAGCAAACCCAGTTCTGCTTGAACCAATCATGAAGGTTGAAGTAGAAACTCCGGAAGAGAACACCGGTGACGTTATCGGTGACTTGAGCCGTCGTCGCGGTTTGCTGCGTGGTCAGGAATCCGACGTAACTGGCGTTAAGATCCATGCTGAAGTTCCATTGTCTGAAATGTTCGGCTATGCAACTCAGCTGCGTTCTCTGACCAAAGGTCGTGCATCATACACTATGGAATTCCTGAAGTATGATGATGCGCCAAACAACGTTGCTCAGGCCGTTATTGAAGCCCGTGGTAAGTAATCCACAGGATTAAAACCCAGGTTTAAACCTAAGTCCCGTGCTCTCTCCTCAGGGGAGAGCACAATAGTAAGGAATATAGCCGTGTCTAAAGAAAAATTTGAACGTACTAAACCGCACGTTAACGTTGGTACTATCGGCCACGTTGACCACGGTAAAACTACCCTGACTG
>NZ_JRKB01000002.1:0-13940 GCF_000800945.1 Plesiomonas sp. ZOR0011 | reverse complement strand
GCGATGCGGTGGGCTGACTTCTCCCCGGTGCGGTTCTCCATGTCCCGCTTCTTCTGGTCGGGCTGGCGTGGCTTTTCCGGGTCGTATGGCGCTCGGCCTAGCTCCCCGTTCTCCAACACCTGATAGCGCCCGTTTTGCTCACGCTGCCAGCCTTGGGCGTGCTCAATCCGTGCAATGGCTTTGTGTGCCAGTTCAATATCAAATCCACGGTTCTTCTCAACAATCTTGAGCGTTTCGGGATGCACCCGATTGATGACGATGTGCAGGTGGATATTGTCCGTGTCGGAATGAAGGCCATAGATGGCTTGGTGGTCTTTCCACCCAAGCTCATCCATGAAGATGCTAACCGCTTCCTCTACTTGCTCCGGGCTTGGCTGTTCGCCTTCGCGCCAACTCAAGACGTAGTGATTGATGGTGTCCTTGCTGCGCACGGCTTCTTGTGAGAGTGCAATCATCTCTGCCGTCTGGCTCTTGGGGTCGTCCATCATGAAACCCCGCGCCCCGGCATACAGACACTTTTCCTGCGGACTCTCCGACTCCGGCGAACGGACATAGCTGGTAAGCTGGCCGATGCGCTGCGCCTTGCTCGCGGACTTCTTCGGATTCGGAACCTTCTTAACGATCATCGTTTAGCTTCCTGAAGTAGTCCTTGAGCGCAACAAGCGCCCCGGCTGTTTCCTTGCTGTAAACGCCTCCGCTCTCGTTGTGGATGTGCTTCAGCAATCCACCGATGCGCCGCAGCTCCTTGAGCATCACGGCGTCGGCGTTGGCAATGATCGGCCTGCCGAAGTAGCGGCGGCGGACAAGCTCGGACATGCTCAACCCGGCAAGGTCGGCGTCCTCTTTCAATCTGGCCTTCTCCGCTGCGGTCAGCCGCACATTGATAACGGCGTCCAGCGGTTCCGGCCCCTGCGTTTCAAATGGCATCATGTCTCCTTCTCGCCGGGGGCGGGGGCGGGGGCGGGGTGTGTCTTGGACAGTAAGAAGCGAAAGCGCCGCACTGTCCGGGGTCAAGGGGCTTGCCCCTTGCAGGATGAGCCAGACCGTGAGAAGCGAAGCGCCGAATGGGCAGGCGGGGATTGGCAGGAACATGCGTAGCATGTGTATGACAATCCGCATCCTGTATTGCTCAACCACTCTACTATCATATCAGCAGTTTAGGTGCACGGGACGCACTTTGCAACAAGCATAAAAGGCGCTATGCTGTCAACTCCGCAACCAGTGAGCAAAGGAGTTAGCAGAATGAAATACACAACAGAGCAGCTAGAGGCTATCGCTTCAAAGCTTCGTGAGATGCCGCCAGTCGAAAAGAAGAAGCAGGAGCACAGCAAGCAAGAGGCCGTGCGCGTGCTATCCAAAGAGATTGCCGCTTTGCAAAAGCGTGGATACACGCTTGACCAGATTTCCGAGACGCTGCGCGGCGAAGGTCTGAGCATCGCAACCCCAACGCTCAAGAGCTACTTGCAGAGAGCAAAGCCAGCGAAAAAAGCCCCGGTGCAAGCACCGGGAGACACACCCCCGCCCCTCCCCGCCGATAAGAAGCCTGCGGATACATCGAAGGCGACATTCACCCCGAAACCTGACAGCGACGACATTTAAGGAGTAAGCAACATGGCGAAAAGCATTTACCTGATCGGTGGCAGCAAGGGCGGCGTTGGCAAGTCGCTTGTTACGATGGCAACGGTTGATTACCTGCAAGAGCGCGGCGAAAGCGTCTTGCTGATTGAGTCTGACACCTCTAACCCGGACGTATGGAAAGCCTATAAAGAAAGCACGGAAACGGAGCTTATCAATCTGGATGAGGCGGACGGATGGATTCAGCTAGTGAACCTGTGCGATAGCAAGCCGGATAGCGTCGTGGTAATCAACACGGCAGCACGGAATAACAAGGGCGTGAGCGCCTACGGTGAAACACTGAATAGCACGCTTGAAGAACTCAAGCGCAAGCTGGTCACGCTGTGGGTGATTAACCGCCAACGGGATAGCCTCGAACTGCTAAAGGAATACATGGACGCAATTCCGAATGCGGATGTTCATGTGGTACGCAATGGACACTTCGGGGAAGAAAAGAAGTTCGAGCTTTACAACGGCTCCAAGCTGCGCACGGCGGTAGAGGAACGCGGCGGGAAATCGGTGACATTCCCGGACATGGCCGACCGTGTGAGCGATGACATTTACAGCAAGCGCATGAGCATTGCGGTAGCACTCAAGGAACTGCCCATTGGCAACCGTGCGGAGCTTACGCGGTGGCGCAACGAGGCCAAAAAGGTATTGGAGGCCGTAGTCCATGAGTGACCTAGACGACAGCTTTGCAAAGCTGCTCGGCAGGCAACCTAGTGACGCGGAGCGGCAAAGTCTTTACCGGGTTCGGGATGCGCTCGGCCTGAAAAACAATGATGCGCTGTGGCTGGTGCTCATGGCCTTGCAACACTACCAAGGCCAGTATGAGAAGTTCCCGCAAGCGATAGCACAAGCGGCCAAAGATACCTTGGTCAATTTCAAGGTAACGGCGGATGCAACCGTGAAAGCATCAGCGGAAGCAGCCAAGGCGGATTTGGCGCAAGCGGTAGCAGCAGCAGCGCAAGAGGTCGCGCACAACACATCGGCAAAGCAGATGTGGCAGTGGGCGGCGGGCTGCATCGCGGTGGCCTTCCTGTGCGTCGGCCTGTTCGGCTGGTACATGCACAGCAGCGGCAAGGATTCGGGCTATCAGGCCGGATACGGCGCGGGATACACCGAAGCCAAGGACGAGAAAGCGGCGGCGGCATGGGCCAACACGCCAGAGGGGCGCTTGGCCTACCGCTTCGCGCAAACGGGAAGCCTCGCCAGCTTGGCGAAGTGCGATAGGCCGGGGTGGTACGTCGAAAAAGGCGTGTGCTACGTCAAGCCCGCATCGGATGGCACCTACGGATGGAGGTTGCCATGAGAATCAAGATCAAAGGAGAAATCACGGCAGAACGCCTAGCGGAAGCACTGCACGCAGCAGCAGAAAAATACGAAGCTGTGAGGCCGGGGCACAAGGTCTATGGGGCCAATCTCTACCTAACCGCCTTCGATGCTGATGGTCTGCCGTTCGATCTGGTAGACCATCGCGGCGAACCGCTTTCGATCACCATCGAGGCCAAGTCTGGCGAACTGGTAAAACCAGCACTCACAGCAGAGGGTGAAGCACACCGACAGAAAGCCAAAGAGGAAGCACGAAGGCAAGCTGAAGAAGCGGAAGCTGAAGCACAGCGCAGACACAGGCAAACCTTAGACGAATACGAACAGGAGCGGCAAAAACGACGGAAAAAGGAAGCCGAAGCAAGAAAGCAATTTGAGGACGCGAACGCAATCACTGCCGAACTCTTGAAAACCATGCCGGAACGCTTCATCGACGAACTGAACAAAACCGTGCAAGGCGTTTGGGACGACCTCAAGCCAACCGAAACGCAAGGCAAGAAGAAGGGCCAGCCGAAAGCGCTACCAGTCTTTTCCATCCATGCGGACGGGCTGGTGCTTTCCGTCGAGACATGGAAGAACCCGCGCCGGGTTCTCAATCCGCTTTGCACACTCCAGCACGGCGAAATAGCCCCATTCTGGATGCACGAAGCGTGGTTAGAAGCCATGAGGCGGATAGTCGATCTGCTGGATACGCTCACCGCAGCCCCGGCAGAGGCCCTAGAAAGCCAGTAGAGGCGTTTTCGCCTGCAAGGAAGGGGGTAGCGGCGGGGCGGGGGCGGGGGTGTGTCTGCAAGGGCTTTAGCCCGCGCAGGGCGAAGCCCGAAGGCAAGGCTTCAGACGACGCCTAAAGCGGCGGCTGAAAGCCGCGCATGGTAGAAGTTCTTTAGAACTTCTTAGACCGGAATTTTGGAAAAACGCGAAAACTCAGTACTGACAAGGGTTTGCGGGCGTTTTTGTGGCTTGTCAGGTTACCACCTGCGCCGGGGGTGGTTACCACCTGCGCCGGGGGTGGTTACCACCTGCGCCGGGGGTGGTTACCACCTGCGCCGGGGGCTTGAATTAAATTAGATAAATCTCTTATTGATAGACAAACACACTACACTTAATACCCATTATGTTAAAAACGACAGGATTCATGAAAATCATCAGAATTGTGCAGGATGGTTCACCTATCGATTAGATATGGGGTCTGAAGGCCAATAGAACGAAAACGTACGTTAGTGAAGTAACTGTCTGATATATCGAAACATAATGTACATTGGAAAACGCCATCAAAACGGTGTCTTTTTAATCGAAAATTGGCACTTAACGGACTTTCTTGTCTACTAATCGATTTTTCAGACGATAATTTTCCTCTTACCGTACGTTTTCGTACGGTTGGACCTCAAACCCCTTTGAGCGTGGCAAGCTGCACAAAGGGATAGGGCGGCACCAGAGAAAAATCACTCAGGGTCAATGCCAGCGCTTCGTTAATACAGATGTAGGTGTTCCACAGGGTAGCCAGCAGCATCCTGCGATGCAGATCCGGAACATAATGGTGCAGGGCGCTGACTTCCGGTGCCAGCAGATATTTTGGCAGTTTGCCTTGGATCAGAGCCATCTGACGCAGGGCTAGTGCAGCCGGATAGTCAATAGCTACCGGCAGCGGTGCGGACTGTTGTAACTCAGAATAAGAAATGAGGCCGCTCATGGCGTTGACTCTCAGTCATAGTATCGTGGTATCACCGGTTGGTTCCACTCTCTGTTGCGGGCAACTTCAGCAGCACGTAGGGGACTTCCGCGTTTCCAGACTTTACGAAACACGGAAACCGAAGACCATTCATGTTGTTGCTCAGGTCGCAGACGTTTTGCAGCAGCAGTCGCTTCACGTTCGCTCGCGTATCGGTGATTCATTCTGCTAACCAGTAAGGCAACCCCGCCAGCCTAGCCGGGTCCTCAACGACAGGAGCACGATCATGCGCACCCGTGGCCAGGACCCAACGCTGCCCGAGATGCGCCGCGTGCGGCTGCTGGAGATGGCGGACGCGATGGATATGTTCTGCCAAGGGTTGGTTTGCGCATTCACAGTTCTCCGCAAGAATTGATTGGCTCCAATTCTTGGAGTGGTGAATCCGTTAGCGAGGTGCCGCCGGCTTCCATTCAGGTCGAGGTGGCCCGGCTCCATGCACCGCGACGCAGCGCCGGCAGGCAGAGCAAGTAGAGGGCAGCGCCTGCAATCCATGCCCACCCGTTCCACGTTGTTATAGAAGCCGCATAGATCGCCGTGAAGAGGAGGGGTCCGACGATCGAGGTCAGGCTGGTGAGCGCCGCCAGTGAGCCTTGCAGCTGCCCCTGACGTTCCTCATCCACCTGCCTGGACAACATTGCTTGCAGCGCCGGCATTCCGATGCCACCCGAAGCAAGCAGGACCATGATCGGGAACGCCATCCATCCCCGTGTCGCGAAGGCAAGCAGGATGTAGCCTGTGCCGTCGGCAATCATTCCGAGCATGAGTGCCCGCCTTTCGCCGAGCCGGGCGGCTACAGGGCCGGTGATCATTGCCTGGGCGAGTGAATGCAGAATGCCAAATGCGGCAAGCGAAATGCCGATCGTGGTCGCGTCCCAGTGAAAGCGATCCTCGCCGAAAATGACCCAAAGCGCGGCCGGCACCTGTCCGACAAGTTGCATGATGAAGAAGACCGCCATCAGGGCGGCGACGACGGTCATGCCCCGGGCCCACCGGAACGAAGCGAGCGGGTTGAGAGCCTCCCGGCGTAACGGCCGGCGTTCGCCTTTGTGCGACTCCGGCAAAAGGAAACAGCCCGTCAGGAAATTGAGGCCGTTCAAGGCTGCCGCGGCGAAGAACGGAGCGTGGGGGGAGAAACCGCCCATCAGCCCACCGAGCACAGGTCCCGCGACCATCCCGAACCCGAAACAGGCGCTCATGAAGCCGAAGTGCCGCGCGCGCTCATCGCCATCAGTGATATCGGCAATATAAGCGCCGGCTACCGCCCCAGTCGCCCCGGTGATGCCGGCCACGATCCGCCCGATATAGAGAACCCAAAGGAAAGGCGCCGTCGCCATGATGGCGTAGTCGACAGCAGCGCCGGCCAGCGAGACGAGCAAGACCGGCCGCCGCCCGAAACGATCCGACAGCGCGCCCAGCACAGGTGCGCAGGCAAATTGCATCAACGCATACAGCGCCAGCAGAATGCCATAGTGGGCGGTGACGTCGTTCGAGTGAACCAGATCGCGCAGGAGGCCCGGCAGCACCGGCATAATCAGGCCGATGCCGACAGCGTCGAGCGCGACAGTGCTCAGAATTACGATCAGGGGTCTGTTGGGTTTCACGTCTGGCCTCCGGACCAGCCTCCGCTGGTCCGATTGAACGCGCGGATTCTTTATCACTGATAAGTTGGTGGACATATTATGTTTATCAGTGATAAAGTGTCAAGCATGACAAAGTTGCAGCCGAATACAGTGATCCGTGCCGCCCTGGACCTGTTGAACGAGGTCGGCGTAGACGGTCTGACGACACGCAAACTGGCGGAACGGTTGGGGGTTCAGCAGCCGGCGCTTTACTGGCACTTCAGGAACAAGCGGGCGCTGCTCGACGCACTGGCCGAAGCCATGCTGGCGGAGAATCATACGCATTCGGTGCCGAGAGCCGACGACGACTGGCGCTCATTTCTGATCGGGAATGCCCGCAGCTTCAGGCAGGCGCTGCTCGCCTACCGCGATGGCGCGCGCATCCATGCCGGCACGCGACCGGGCGCACCGCAGATGGAAACGGCCGACGCGCAGCTTCGCTTCCTCTGCGAGGCGGGTTTTTCGGCCGGGGACGCCGTCAATGCGCTGATGACAATCAGCTACTTCACCGTCGGCGCTGTTCTTGAGCAGCAAGCTAGCGAGGCAGACGCCGAGGAGCGGGGCGAAGATCAGTTGACCACCTCAGCGTCTACGATGCCGGCGCGCCTACAGAGCGCGATGAAAATCGTCTACGAAGGCGGTCCGGACGCGGCATTCGAGCGAGGCCTGGCTCTCATCATCGGCGGTCTTGAACGGAGTGCTTGCGCAATCTCGCTCCTTTAGGGGCGAGTCAAGCAAGTGGTTTCTACTCTTTTCTTTGCTTCAACGCTTGTGATGTCTTCATGGCTTTTTCGCTGGGCGGTTCGTTCTGGTTGTTGATGTACTCCCGAACAACATCGAGGGCAACCCCTCCGCAAGAAACCACACAGTAGCTTGGCGACCAGAAATGGTTGCCCCAAAGCATTGTTTTTACCCTATCCCAATACTCTCGCCGGATCATGTAAGACGATTTACCTTTTAACTTGCTGACTAAATTTGAGATTGCCAATTTTGGATGTACGGACACCATCATATGGATGTGATCGTCCTCTCCACCAAACTCCAGTAGCTCACAATCCATCTGCTCACAAGTCTCTTTCATTATTGCCTCAGTCCGTTCAAGCATTTCTTTGGTAAAAACACCACGACGATACTTTGTAACAAAGACTAGATGAACGTTGTTTTTAAAAATGCAGCTTCTACCTGTTCTCCAATCGTACATTATAACCACATGCTAGATTGACAAAGTTTAAGTAAGTGTAATAATTTCAGGTGTAAATAGCAAATAAACGGACATCATGTTAACTGGCATCAAGCTACGCGCTAACCCGACATCTCACCAAAAACTGATCTTGAGTCAGTGGATGGGGTGCGCTCGTAGTATCTGGAATGCCAAGGTAGAAGAAGAGCGTTATTACCGAACCTATGCCCGTAAATATTGCACCATCGGAACTTACGCGCCCATCGACCAGACCACTTCACAATTCAAATCCAAAGAGCTTTCTCCGTGGCTAAGTGAATGCCCTAGTCAAATCTTGCGTAATAGCGCGGTTAACTGGTATCAAACTTATCAGAAATTCATGAGCGGGAAATGCGGCAGGCCAAAGCGAAAACCTAAAACGGACAAAGGAAGCATTTATCTTACCCGTGAAGTGTTCCGTTTCGACCATTGCGATGACGGCAACGTGCGCCTGTTTATTGGGACAAAGACCAACAATATCGGTTATCTGTCCTTTAAGGCACATGGCAAATTTGAGATCCCAAACTCGCTTTATGTGAGAAAAGAGCGCGGCCACTATTATGTGTCATTCTGCTATGAGCAAGGACAGCCTGATCGCAAACTAAGTACCAATGAAGAGCACTTAGCTTTTCTGCAAGGGGCGACCAGAGAATATCTGGAAGAGCACACCATGGGTGTTGACCGAGGCGTGGCGATCCCCGTTTGTGCTGGCGAACAAACCTATGATTTCACCCATAGCCAGAAAAAGAACATGAGCAAAGCAGACCGCTATATCAAGCGATTGCAGCGCAAACTGGCAAGGCAGCAAAAAGGCTCTAACCGCAGAGCCAAGACCAAGCATCGAATTGCGGTTCATCATGCTAAAAAGGCTAACATACGAAATGATTTTGCGCATAAGACCAGTCGGTTATTGGTTGATAGCAGCGCCAAAATCATTGTGTTTGAGGCGTTACGAACCGCAAGGATGACGAGAAGGCCGAAAGCAAAACAGGATGAACAAGGTCGATTCATATCAAATAAAGCCAAGCAGAAAGCAGGACTGAATAAGTCTATTCTTAATGTGGGCTGGCATGTGATCGAGACTTACACCTACTACAAGGCTTATTCATCCAGCAAAGCGGTATTTAAAATACCCGCACCAACAACCAGTCAGGAGTGCGCAAAATGCGGTCACACTCATCCCGACAATCGCAAAACACAAGCCCTGTTTGTTTGCGGTAATTGTGGAAATACTGACAATGCAGATCACAATGCATCACTGGTTATCAAGAAGCGGGCAATTAACTTAATTTTGGACACTGGAACGGTGTTATCTGGCGATGGGGTTCTGCGAACTCAGTCGGATAGTGGACGTGGAGGCAATCGTAAGACTGGCCGAGCCAAAAGCTCAACCAGCAGTGCTCAACGAAGCGTCAAAAAAGAAAAGCTGGCCGCTTAGGTTAGTTTGGAAGCTCGACCGCTTTAGCAGCGAGTAGTTCACCAGGTGCGGCTCAGTCCGGCGTCCAGTCCTGCGGGTCGAACAAATCTGGTTCTTGCATTGGCGGCTGGCTCATGAGGTCGTGGTATTCGCTGGGGCGCATGTCGTGCTCACCCTCAAGGAACGGCAGTTCCTTGGGACGACTTACCAGCACAAGCCCGCTGCTGGTCTGGTCGATGGCCCATCCCATACCGCCTTGCAGTCCGCGTGTGCGGTCTGAGATTTCGTCTAAAGCATCGCGTAGTTGACCCCGCCTGACTGATCGAACCTTCGTTGATGCTTCTTCCCACGCCGCCTTGCCCCATACGTGGGGCGCTAGCGTGTCGATGTGCGCCCCGTTGCCATTGCCAAGCGAACGGCCAAGCCGGATGTTTGAGCACAGCCAACAGTGCAGCAGCTTGGCGGCTTCACTCTCCAGCTCGTTGCGCTCGAAAAGCGAAACCTTGACGTGTTGCTCTCGAAAAACCGCCCCGGTCAGGCGCGGATTGACGGCAACAAAGATTTCCCCAGTCTTGTGATTGAACCGACTCGAAAGGAGATTGCAGCGGTAATCCCAGCCGGTAGCGTGATTGATTTCCCGTATCTGCGCGTTACCCATTCGGTTCAGGCTTTCCTTGATTCTGGCAAGTGCCGCCCCGCTTTCTGGGTCGTCATATCCAGCATCAATCAGCAGGCTGCGCAAACTGGTTTTCTTGGTTTTCAGCGGCCTTCCATCATCGTTGTCAAAGTCCAAAGCAAGGCGCAATTGCTGGCCTATTTCGCCGGGTGGTTTTGCCTCGATCATCAAGCCGTCAATGCCAAGCTGGGCGCTTACTGCAAGCAAGATTGATTGGTCATCAGCTCCAAGCTGCTCGAACCCTTGAAAGCTGATTTCACTATCGCCGAAGCGGCGCGGCGGCACATACAGTCGCCCGCGCTTCTTCCCCTTCGTGGGGACGAAAAGCCCGTCAAACACATGAGCGGGATCGAATTTGGCATAGGCCGGTTTAATACGCTGCTGAGTCATAGCCCTTGCCCCCCTTGTTGCCGCTCTCACGCTTGATCTCCTGTAGCTCTACCGGCAGCAACACCCCGCCGGTGTGTCGCTGATACCAGCGGTCTAGCGGGGTCGCGTCGTAGTTCTGCTTACTCACGCCAAAGCGGACAAAAAGGCCGCGCCGCTCGTTGCCGATGGGCGCACGATCAAAGCCCCGGTCGCTCAGGCGCTCGGCTTCCTGCTCCGTCATCTTGGCGACATAGCCGCACCATCTGGCGTTGTCGATCAGGGCAGACGCGCCCCGCGCTGCCTGCTGCTGGTCGGTCTGGCCGTCGCGGGCGCTGCCCTTGTTGACGTGGTGCAGGTACAGGACAGCCGCCCCGGTGGTTGCCGCGATGTGTTCCAACACGGAAACAAGGTGGGCCATGTCGCCGTTGCTGTTCTCGTCGAGGCTGTGAATGCGGCTCAATGTGTCCAGCACAATCAGCCGCGCCCCTGCGCTGTAGTCGATGACGCGGCGCAAGTGCGCCTCGTCCATCACGTTCAACCGCTTGCCCATGATCGGCTCAAGCATCAGGTTCTCAGCGATGGCTTCGCGGGCCGACTGGTTGAGGTGCTGGCCGATGGCGTGGACACGCCGCACAAGGGCGGGCTGTGGATCTTCGCCAGCGAGATAGACCACGCGCCCGGTGTGCGCCGGGGCCAGTCCTACAAGGTCGCCGCCTGCCACACTGCAAGCGATTGACATGGCCGCTTCAAGAGCAAAAAAGCTCTTGCCAGTTGCGCCAGGTGCAACAAGTGCGCCCACGGTTCCGGCCAAGAATCCGGGCCAGATGAAATCAAGTTCTGGCGGCTCATTGGTGAAGGCCGCCATAATGTCTAAAGCCATGCTGTTCTCCTGTGTAGAACGGTTATGGTTAGGCGCTGCCGGGTGTTCCCGCACCCTGCCGCGCCGCTTCTGCCTTCGCCTTGGCGGCATAGCCCGCTTCCAGACTGGCGGCATCGGTCGGCGTGTCGCCGTCGATGGGCAGGCCAGAAGCGAACATGAGCGCATCACGTAGGGCAATCTCTGCTTGCCCGTACTGGCGTCCCTGAAAGGCGCTGTGGCCTTCCGTGCCGGTGTCCCGCACGGTGCGCCCGCCGTCGATGATGCGCCACTCGTACCAAGCGTTTTCCGGCTCGCCGTAGACCTCGATCATCGCGCCCAAGGAATCCGGGGCGGGAATGGTGTAGATCGTTTTCATTTCGCAATCCCCAAGAACACGGCCAAGCAACGCTCAACCTCAAGCAGTGCGTCCGCGTCGATGCGCCCGAAAGCTGGCCCTACCTTGCTGCGCAGCACCGTCATCGCCTTGTCGACCATCACCTGCGATGGCTTCTGCAAACCGTTCTCTGCGCTCGGCTGAACCGTGACGCGCAGCAACGGCGCGGCATTAAGTGTGCTGGTGACAGGCAGCACGGTAACGCTGCCGTGCTCGCTGAACTGGTTGGCCTGAACCACAAGCGCAGGCCGTGGCTTGCCAAAGTCGCCCTGCATGGCGATGGTCACAAGGTCGCCGCGCATCATTCCGTCCAGCCGTCCACGTCTGCCAAGGCTTCATCCATGAACTGCTGCATGGCGGTGTCGGCGCTGTCGGCCTGAGCCACAAGCAGGCATTGGCGGCGGCACTCCTCCGCGAAGTCGGGGCGGCGCGTATCCGGCACCCAGATTTGAACCGGACGAAGCCCCGCCATGCGTAATGCATCGCGATGCTTCTGAACCCGCTGATTAACGTGTGCTGTTGCCATTTCCAAGCCTCCAATTAAGTTACATGCAACATTGTACGCACCTCGCAAGTTACATGCAACAGGTATTTAAAGACTCATCCCCGGCGAGTTATCGCGCTCGATCTTCTGCGCCTTGGCCTGCTCCTGCTGGCGTACAGGCTCGCGCCCTTCCAGCTTCTCCCACTGCTGGCGGTACTTCCCAAGCTCGGCGGCTTGGCGGTCGCCTGCGGCGCTGTAGGCATAGCGGGCGGTGCGCTGCGCGTAGTCGTTCCAGTCGCGGCCCTCGTCCTTCTGCCGGGTGGCCGGGGCGCACTGGCGGATAGCGCCCTCGATGGCGGCTTGATCGTGGCCGGTGACGCGCATACGCACGGCAATCATGGAATCCAAGCGGGACAAGTCCACCTCGCCGCCACGCTGCCGCTTGAGCACGTCGCGATAATGCCGCTGGTAGGCGTCGATCGCGCTGCCGCTGGCCGCTGCAAGCTCCAAGGCGGGCTTGGCTTTGCTGCGCTCGGGCTGCTGCGCCTTCAAGGCCGCTTGCCGCTGATACTCGGCGTCGATCTGGCTGGACAAGGCCAGCGCCTTGATGCACTCCCGGCGCTCGGCCTTGAGCAAGCGCACCTCGGGATAGCTGCCGTCCTCCCGCTGGTGCTTGGGCTTGCGGTTCTCGTAGCCGGGTGCACGGTGCGGGTGGATGGCTCCCGATAGCTTCGGGTCGCCGTATTCACGGTTCAGGGCATCGCTCAGCCGGTTGCCCACGTCCTTATCGTGGGCCGTCCCCAGCTTCGGCACGGTGATGATGGCCTGATAGTTGCCGGGGCTGGATTCAAGCACGGCGGCGGGCTGGTAGCCGTCGCGGATAAGCCGCTCCAGCTTCTCCCGGTTCATGTCGTCGATGAGGATGTGATGCTTCTTGTCCGATAGCGGCGTGTAGTAGAGGTTTTCGCCCCGGCGCTGTAGGCGCTGCATCTCCGGCGTGCGCTGCTCGATCTCCTGCGGTGTGAAGCCCCGCGTGATGCCGTCCTTCTTGTCGAGGATGAAGGTTTGCTTGCTGCCGTCCTCGCGCATCTTGATAGACGTTACCCGGTAACGCTCTGCGCCTACCGCTTCCGCGTACCGCTCGAACTGCTTTAGCTGCTCCGATTTCATCGCCTGCACCCTTTCCTGCTGTATCCGCTGCCGCTCCTGCTGGATGCTCTCCTGAAGCTCTGGATTTGTGATCTTGAAGCCGTGCTCTGCTGCTAACTTCCCGCACATGGCCTTGTATTCGTCGTTCCCCATCACGGTGAAGCTGCCCCACTTCTGCGCCGATAGCTGTAACGCGGCAAGCGTGCTGTCCCGGTTGCGCCAGTCGTGAATATCGATGCTTTTGCCCTTGTCCACGAAAGACACACCCCCGCCCCGCCCCGCTTCTTCCTTCCGGCTGTAATGCACCTGCTGGCCCACGATTTCAGGCTGATAGGCGCGAATGTCTCGCGGCGTCGGCGGCTCGCTGCGGTCGCCCTCGATGCGCTGCGGCTCGCTGGCCCGGTGTCGCCACTGCTCGGCAAGCTCCGGGCTTTTCTGCATCCGCTGCCACTGCTCCAGGTCGGGATAGGGTCGGAACCGCTGCCGGTGCTGCTCGCGCTCCTTCTGGTGCTTCTCCTTCAAGGCCGCTTTCTCTGCGGCCTGCTCGGCGGCAATCACGCTGCGCATGGCGTTGAGCACTTCGCCCTTGCCTTTCCAGTTTCCGCGCATGAGTTCATCGCGGCGGGCCTTCTGCTGCTCGGCAAGTTGCTTGCGCTCCTGCTCCTGCCGCTTGTCCTGTGCCAGCTTGTCCGCGTTCTTCTCGGCGTAGTGTGCCTTGCGCCCGGTGATGTAGTCCTTCCATCCCGGCACGTCTGGCTTGATCGGCTCCGGCTCGCGCGGCGCTACCTGCTGACGCTGCGGCGCTGGCTGGTATTCACCTAGCCGCTTCTGCATCTTGGCAAGGCTGGCGTTGCGGTCTACATCGCTGGCCTTCACGCCAACATCCCCGACAAACACGGTCGCCCCGCTGCCGGTCTTTTCGTAGCGCATCCCCTTGGCTGCTAACTCGCGGTGCAACTGCTCCCACGTCTGCGCCTGCTTGATGATGGCTGCGCCGTCCTCGATGGCGATGCGGTGGGCTGACTTCTCCCCGGTGCGGTTCTCCATGTCCCGCTTCTTCTGGTCGGGCTGGCGTGGCTTTT
>NZ_JRKB01000141.1:0-272 GCF_000800945.1 Plesiomonas sp. ZOR0011 | reverse complement strand
GGGCGATTAGCTCAGCTGGGAGAGCACCTCCCTTACAAGGAGGGGGTCACTGGTTCGAACCCGGTATCGCCCACCACTTCCTTTGTTAAAAGGAAGTCGTTAACTGAGATGTTTATCGAATAATAAACGATACATCAGTTAACGAATTAAAACTTGCTAAGTCTTTAAGTTTGCAGTGTACTGCATTTTTAGAGCGTAGGATGGGTCGTTAGCTCAGTCGGTAGAGCAGTTGACTTTTAATCAATTGGTCGCAGGTTCGAATCCTGCACGAC
>NZ_JRKB01000140.1:0-264 GCF_000800945.1 Plesiomonas sp. ZOR0011 | reverse complement strand
AAGCAGCATGAAGCAGGATTACCAATCGCTGAAATTGCACGAAAGCTTGGGATTGCGGAAGGGACATTTTATGCATAGAAGAAAAAGTATGCAGGTCTAGAGTCGGACCAAGTCCGCGAGTTGAAGCAATTGCGGGAAGAAAACGAGAAACTCAAACGTATTGTTGCAGATTTAACCCTCGACAAGGTCATGCTGCAAGATCTGAATACCCGAAAGTGGTAAGCGTACCGCAACGTCGTAAGGTGGTACGCCATTTGATAACTC